>NZ_OY782769.1 GCF_963678245.1 uncultured Sunxiuqinia sp. | reverse complement strand
AGCTCCGGCAATATCGGCAAGCCCGTTTAGTTCCAAAAACATGGCACTTCCACCAAAAGCTGACAACCATAAAAAGGTCAGCAAGGTAGGTACAATGAGAACGCCTAATACAAATTCTTTTAAGCTACGACCACGCGAAATTCGGGCAATAAACATCCCTACAAAGGGCGACCAGCTCACCCACCAAGCCCAGTAGAAAACGGTCCAACTATTTTGCCAATCCGACTGCTGATAGGTTTCCGTCCAAAAGCTTAACTCAAAGAAGTTTTGTACGTAGCTTCCAAGATTTTGCACAAACGAGTCGATAATAAACAAGGTAGGTCCTACAATAATGATAAAAAGCAAAAAAACAGCAGCCAGAATAATATTAATTTCACTCAGTCGCTTCACTCCGGAGCTCAAACCTGCAACTACTGAACCTGTTGCTGCAAGCGTAATCAGGACAATTAAAATCACCTGGGTGTTGATGGTATCAGGCAAGTTGAACAGGTGAGCCAATCCGGCACTCACTTGCTGAACTCCCATTCCGAGTGAGGTCGCTAATCCAAATAAGGTAGCAACTACCGCCATCACATTGATGATTTTACCAATCGGTCCGTTTACTCTTTTACCAAGCAGCGGATAAAAAACGGAACTAATTGTAAGTGGCAATCCGCGATTAAATGTAAAGAAGGCCAAGGCCATTCCTACTAAAGCATAAATTCCCCAAGCATGCAGCCCCCAATGCAAAAAGGTCAATTCCATGGCCATACGGGCAGCCTCAACGGTTTGCCCTTCTGAAGTAGGAGAATTGAAAAAATGATTCATGGGTTCACCCACACTCCAGAACAAAATACCAATACCCATTCCGGCACTGAATAGCATAGCGAACCAGGCTCCTTTGGAAAACTCAGGCTTGGCTTGTCGGCCACCCAGTTTAATTTTACCGTACTTGCTAAAAGCGATGTAGAGCACAAATACCAGAAAGAAATTTACAGCTAACACAAAAAACCAACCACCGCCATCGGAGATTGAATTTTGAATGGTACTAAAGACCTCTGCCATCGGTTTTCCTACAATTAGAGTAACAGCAATAAAGAGAACAACGACAATAGCCGACGGCCAAAAAACGGGGCCGTCAACATCAAAATATTTTTTGGTTGATTTTAACTCAGGATTGATCTCGTATTCTTCTTCTTTTTCTGCCATGTTAAAGTTTTTAATATTTACGTTATCAGAAGATAGTTTCTCGTTGGTTGTACCGTGAATATAGGAAAATTGAAAGGCTATCACAAAAATGATTTAGGACCAACAACATTAAACACTAGATAACAGCAAGTTGACAAGAAAATAATAAAACTAACTTAAACTAAAAAATCAATCCTTTCTGTACGTTTCAATCATATCATTCACGTAATCGGTTATAATTTCCTGCAAATCCAAAGGAAATTCCACTTGGGCATGACTCCCGGTATTCAGCATCCAAATAGCAAATCCACGCAAATCACTGTTTGAAAATTGCATGCGAATCCAATCACCTGTATCTTCTTCGGCAAGAAATCCATACCAGTATTTCGACTCATCGATCAACTTTTGCCTGGACTTGGGAACGAGCAGCGTAATATTGGCTTCGGATGTGATCATGGTATTTTGCGCCATGTACTCACGAATGCTTACGTGCTGTTTTTCTTTGAAGTTTTCTGAAGTCAACTGCAAGTCTGCAATACGGTCGAGCCGGAAGTCGCGGTAGTCTTTTCGCAACTGGCACCAGGCCAGCAAATGCCAGCGCGAGCTGTAATTGCACAAACCAATGGGCTCTACTTTGCGGAAAACCGCTTCTTCGGCATGCTTCGACTCATACTTTATATGAAGTACTTGTTTATTTACCAGAGCTCGCTGAATCTCGTTCAGATAAAGTAAGCGAAAACGGTCGCCCATCGAATGGTAATTATAAACTTCCACGTGCTCGTGCAGTTTCTCCAGATAATCCTTTTCCGAAGGCTTCAGAATAGCTTTTACCTTGTATAGCGCTGAGCAGAAATCTGACTTAATCTTTTCATCACTCATTTTCCCCACCAGCTTTTCACCAAACAACAAGGCCGAAGCTTCGTCGCTGGTAAACATGACCGGAGGCAGGTGATAGCTCTCTTGTAAAAAGTATCCCACTCCGGCTTCAGCTCCAATAGGAACGCCGGCTTCCTCCAACGCACGAATATCGCGATACACGGTTCGCAAGCTAATCTCGAAGCGTTCAGCAATTTCCCGCGCCTTTACAACACGCTTGCTTTGCAGCTGAATCAATATGGCATTGAGGCGATCCGTGCGGTTCATGGTTCAATAAGTGCAAAGTTCATAGATTCAAAGTACATGAGTACAAAATAGTAAAAAGCTTCAAGATACAAGGAAATGGCAAAAACTACTTGCCCGCCTGAGGCTTGAAGCTTGCAGCTTCTATTTTTTTATAGCCATCTGTTTCTGATCAATCATTATATGGATGAACGATTCACGGCCATTTTCCCGGATGAAATCGATGGAGGCCTTGCGGTCGGATCGGAAGAAAAACTCGAAAAATGAGGAGATAAAATTGCTAAACTTCTTGCATTCGTGTGGATTGGTTGTGGTGCAATCGGCACAAGAGCCGTAGCCATTTTCGATGCAACAGGCTCGAACTTTACACCAACTTGCTTTTTCGTTAGCCTCGCAACCACCGCATTTTCCATTCGTAGCCATTTTGCAATTTGCACAATAAAGCCCGCATTTGGAAACCAACTGAACATTAATTTGAGACAAGTTATTCATAACTCGCAGATTTAAACGTTTATACTAAACTACAAAATCCAAACTGTCTTTCGAGTGAAACGAAGCAATCCGTAAAATTGATTATCAACAGATTGCTTCGTATATCTCCTCGCAAAGACGATTCATCAACTAAGCGGTTCTCATTAAATAATCACCTGAATTTCGGTTACATTATTGGCTTCGTTTTCAAAATCGCAGATGTGATACACTTCCCGACTTGCTCCTGCTGGAACAATTCCTTTTCGGCTCATTTCACCAAAAACCTGATTATAAGTGTCGGCCAATTTATACCAACTCCCTTTATGGATTTCGGTAACACAGTTGATTTCAGGTAGCTCTACAAAACGAAACTTCCCCGCGTCTCCCTTGACTGCGTTTATCGGCAAACAGATATCCATCTTAAATCGGGTTTCCGGGTTTCCGTCTACGCCAACATACTGCCAAACCGGAGCTGCAGTAATTTCAAGTTCCAATTCTCGAGCTTTTGCTTCAATTTCCTTTGGAATTTCTCCCGCATCACTCATAAGTGTTGCTAGTGTTGTTGTCGTTGAGTACATCAGTACAGTTTGCTTTTCGATTGTTTTTCTCTCCATGGCATTTGAGGATTAATTAATAAAAAGAAACGAGAAGTAGAATACGAATAGATACTTGTCGTTCCATGATTTCTGATAATTATTCATGTTTATTTCCACAAAGAAAACGGCAGCAAATGACAACAGTATGTCAGTAGGGTTTTACAAAATAAGGAAAAACCACTCCATCAATATTACCCGAAAGGTTATTCCCATTAGCCAAGCTAAAAAAGAGAAGAACTGGAGAAACTGGAAACATAGCTAGCCGTTCAGTCCATAATTCCTGCAGTGATGCTGAAACACCTGCATCACTTTTTTACTAAATTTACCCGGTTCTCCATCCGCAATCGTGCGGTCATCGATCGTCGTAACAGGCATAATGTGTTTGGTAGTACTTGCCAGGAATACTTCATCTGCTGCCAGAAGTGTTTCAATGGAGAGCTCAGTTTCCTTAAAAGGAATACACTGTTCCTTCAGCAGTTCAATCACGACACGCCGGGTAACACCATCCAATACATTTTCTGAGGGTGTAATGACGTTACCATTTATAACGGCAAAAACATTGCCGCGCGAAGTTTCCTGCACGGTTTCGCCATTGTGAAATAAGATGTCGGTCACCCGTTGATCGGTTTGCTCATTCATCCAATACTGCCCGGCTAAATAGTTGGTCGATTTTGCTTCCGGCAGAAAGCGCTGATATTGTTTCATCACCAAACGAACTCCATCAGTATAAAATGAAGTTGGATAATCCGGCATTTGAGTTGGGAAAACATAGAGTGCCGCCTGGTAAATTCCGTCGAACTTTACTTCATGAGGTAAAACAAACAGCTTTACAAAGCTACTAGTCAAGTTATTTCGTTCAATTAATTCATCTAGTATCCATTTTAATTGATCATCAAAATTAGTGGTCAACTTTAATATTGCCATTGTTTTTAAAAAACGCTTGAGATGTCGATCACCATAAAAAGGATTCCCGTTAATCACTTCTAAAAACTCAAAGGCACCGTAGCTGCGATTAATAGAAAGACTCGTAATGGGAATACTGATTTCTGCCAACTCTCTAAAAACACCATTATCAAATCCAATCATAATTTTTAAAATTTACTGCACCCAAATTACAACGCTTTTTTCACGGTTACAACAGAAATGAAAAATAGCAGACACTCTCTCTGCCTATGCTTAACAATATATTTCTGAACGATCATTAAAGAGGGATCGGTTTTTGAAATGCAGAGGTTTGATGGAGAAGTCGTTTCACTATTCAATAACAAAGTAGTTCAAATTTACGACAAGCTGAGAATAAAAAAAGAAGCCGATAATTTCATATTTATCCCCCAGGGTCGTGATTGGGATAATGGGAAATTCACAATCGATCCCGATTTTAGAAACATCGACAATCACCGGGTTGGTTTAATTGTGAATTCAAAAACAAACCAAGCCGTATCCGATACCTTTTCAATCTTGCTGAATTACAAACACGACTATAGATTAAATTTGTATGGACGATCTGGCTATTCCGGCCACAATGGAAGTGATGGATCCGACGGGTCAGCACGTTATCATGGTGGCAATGGTGGACACATCACCCTATTTTTTACCGACGATGCCCGCCCCTTTCAAAACTTGATTAGTGCATCCAGCAACGGCGAATCGGGAGGAAAAATGGTGGTGGTGGTGATGGCGGCCGCCGAGGAGAGGTGGCAATGGTAATCCTGATGGCTCCGACGGCCGAAGCGGAGGAACTGGCCCTTCACGATTTGGCTGGGCCGATGATGGCTGGGATGGAAGCATTGAAGTAGAATCAACTGAAGAGTTCTTCTTTTACACTGCTTCAGAATAGATAAGCCTGAGTTGCTCTTGGGGTCATCAAATTCATCTTTCGATGGTTTATATTACTTTTACCAATATAATTATTGAAAGTGAGCCACAAAATACTTTTCATCACACCGCCTTTTACACAGTTGAATACGCCGTATCCTGCAACAGCTTATTTGAAAGGATTTTTAAATACTCGTTCCATCAATTCCAATCAATGTGATTTAGGAATTGAAGTCATATTAGCGTTGTTTTCAGGTGCCGGATTAACCGCTCTTTTTCAGAAAATAGAGGCTGAAAAACCTGTGCTGTCGAAAAACAGCCAGCGTATTTTTGACATGCGTGCTGAATATATCCGAACAATTGACCCGGTGATTGCCTTGCTTCAGAATAAAAACAGTGCTCTGGCTCATATTATTTGCGAAGGAAACTACCTCCCCGAGGCGTCGCGCTTTGCAAATACCGAAGACCTCGACTGGGCTTTTGGAACCATGGGTTTACACGATAAAGCCAAGCATTTGGTAACGCTTTACCTCGAAGACTTATCGGATCTAATTGTCGAAACCGTTGATTCTCATTTTGGTTTCAGCCGCTATGCCGAACGACTGGGGCGATCGGCCAATACCTTTGACGAACTGCACGAATCACTTCAGGCTCCGGATAGTTTTATCGACCAGTTGCTGGCCACTTTGCTTCAGCAAAAAATAGAACAATATCAACCAACTGTTGTGGCGTTTTCGGTGCCTTTTCCGGGAAATTTATATAGTGCCCTGAAAAGTGGACAGTGGTTAAAAAAACATTATCCGGAAATTAAAATTGTGATGGGTGGAGGTTTTCCAAATACTGAATTACGTTCAATTTCTGATCCGCGCGTATTCGATTATCTCGACTTTATTACGCTTGACGATGGCGAGGCTCCCACCCTTTTACTCCTCGAATATTTGGATGGAAAGCGAGAAGCCAATCAGTTAAAACGTACGTTCAGGTGTGAAAATGACACGGTGGTTTATTGCGATGAAGCTACTGAAAACGACATTTTCCAGGCCGATGTGGGTGCTCCCGACTATTCTGATCTGCCGCTTGACAACTATCTTTCGGTGATTGAAATTGTGAACCCCATGCACCGCCTGTGGAGCGATGGACGCTGGAACAAGCTAACGCTAGCTCACGGTTGCTACTGGGGCCGATGTACTTTTTGCGACACGTCGCTCGACTACATCCGGCGCTACGAGCCCAGCAGCGTAAAATCCCTGTGCGACCGCATTGAACAGCTCATTGAGCAAACCGGACAAATTGGCTTTCACTTTGTCGACGAAGCCGCACCTCCTGCATTGATGCGTGCGCTGGCACTCGAAATTATTCGTAGAAAGTTAAGCGTGGTTTGGTGGACAAACATTCGTTTCGAGAAAAGTTTTACCTACGACGTTTGCTTGCTGCTGAAAGAGTCAGGCTGCATTGCCGTTTCCGGTGGGCTGGAAGTTGCTTCCGACCGATTGCTTGGAATGATTAACAAAGGTGTAAGTCTGAGCAAAGTAGCCAAGGTTACTGACAATTTCACCCAGGCAGGAATAATGGTTCATGCTTACCTGATGTATGGTTTCCCAACGCAAACAGCTCAGGAAACGATCGATTCGCTCGACGTGGTTCGTCAGTTGTTCGAGGCAGGTGTCATTCAATCCGGCTTTTGGCACCAGTTTGCCATGACAGCTCACAGTCCGGTTGGGCTTCATCCCGAAAAATTCAAGGTGACAATCAAAAATACAACTGTCGGCTCATTTGCCAATAACGACCTCATTCACGATGATCCAACAGGTTGTAAGCACGAACTTTTTAGTGAAGGCCTTAAAAAATCGCTGTTCAACTACATGCATGCGATTGGCTTTGAGATGCCGCTTGAAACTTGGTTCGATTTTAAAGTACCACGCACCGCCGTAAAACCTAATTTTATTGAACAAGCCATCGAATCGCAGGAATATTTGCCGACAAGTTCATCCGCTTCTGTATTATGGCTAGGAGGAAAAGCCACTATGAACTACTTCAGCAAAAAGAAAAAAAGCCAAGTTTACCCCATGGCAGAGCTGACCTTTCAGAATAAAAAAGCAGAAACAACCATCCAGCTCAAAGAGTCGGAAGGAAAATGGCTTTTCGACCAACTTCCCAAGCTATCCATTGAAAATGAAACGCTGCCAACATTCGACGAACTTCAGACGAGCTTTGAGGACCAAACCAACGAAGATTTCATCTTATTCTGGAATAGCAAACCCATGATGCGATTGCGAAAAAATGGCTTGCTGGTACTTTAACCCATAAAGGATTGATTTGCTTGTTATTCTTCCGACCTATCATTCGAGTCAATCGCTCTCAGGAAGTTCGTTGTCCTATGCTTGCAACCTGAGAGGAATTTAAAAACATATAAGACAGGGTATTGGAAGGCTATTTTCAACTTAAACTGCTTTAAATAATGCTGTTTTTTTACAAACCACTGAAATACCCATCCAAAAACAAAACTCTACGTTCAATCCACGATTGAATATAATCAATCTCTGTATCGCTATAGTTTTGTGTAATTTCCGGAATCAGAGCTTCTCTTTTATAAATTGCATTTCTTTCTAAGTAGTCACTATTGTCAATAAATCTCTTTATTAATCGTTCGGTTGTTAACGCATTAATTCTCAGTTCGGACCATCTCTCTTTCAGCTCATCCCTAAAACTCGGAAAGTTTAATAATTTATCATACAATCCATTTGATAATAACAGATTTGTTCTATCTATTCTTTCGCCTTTCCAGTCGTTCCCAAATGAACCATCCATATCCCATGCTACGAAAAAATACAATGATGACTTATCAAATTTGCAGGTATACATGTTCTTGCCTGTATTATCAGCTGCAAAAATTAAATTTAGAAAGATGTAATAATCGATCGCATTTTCCATGTCAATTCTTGAAGTAATCTCAGCATTGAATTCTGATTGAGAACTATTTAAAACAAAGTCGACATGATTGAATAGATTTGACCAATCGAGAGAACCAATATCATCAGGATATTTGGCCTCATACCCATTCCACTCCTTGCTAGTATTAGCATAGTCTACGAGTCCAGTATAAGTTACACCACCCGCCCAGGTATAGCCTTTGTACAATTCACCTTCTATTTGATCGGTATACTTTTCTAGATCGAGCTGTTTTCTGTCGATCTTTTCACCAAGGTAATAAACTCCTTTGTATCTACCATTTTCAAACAATTCACAGTATTTTCTATTTATCCCAAGTTTTGTTTTTTTATTGGCATTTTGCACTCTTCCTATTTCCAGCCATAGTTCATGCGATGTAAAATCTCTAATCCTATTCGGTTCATTCCACATTCCGTCTAGTATCCAGTCGTCATCAACCCGCATTCCCAGTAAAGATGCTTTTTCTTCTGAATCCCCCATATCATCTTTCCACAACTCCATGCTATAGCTTTTTTTGGGGTATGTTTGAGATGCACTACCTCTTAATTCAACTCCAATAAGCGAATTATATGTTTCTTTATCTCTTTCGAGTATTTTTAACGAACCGCCAATTTTGGGTTCATCTATTATTTCAACGTCATTGGTACCTATTGTTACAATTGGTAGTTCTGTATAAAACAGATTGAAAACCTCTTCTGAATAGTAAGCACGATATGCCTTACCCTCTGAAATTGTTTTATCATTTGTTTCAACATCCAAAACAATATTTCCAATAACTAATTCTCCATTATTTATTGTCGTTGAATTGCCGTTGTAAACAATAATTTTATTGATTGTATCAATTCCCCAGTAATCACTATTTAATTCAATGTCTGGGTAATCTACCGGTGGAACGTAATCTTCCTTTTTACATCCCCAAAAAATGATGAAGAATAGTAATAAGAAGAATCTTTCTATCTGCGTCATAATGTTAATCTTTTTGATCTGTTGACTGGCCCAATTTCTTATAACTATACAGAACTGTACGGAGCTAATTTGTTTATTCATATATTAATTTTTATAGCCAATTCGTCTTTGGCGACTTGGCGGTGTTACAGCGAGAAACTACGGGTAAGCTACCCACAGAAACGCATTATCTTTCGATTTTATTATCGAAAGGAGTTGATCCTTTCTTTTAGAATGTGTAAGCGAACCAACAAAGCCTCCGGGTGGTTTCACCCAGAGGCTCAATATTACTTGTTTTCAACTAAAATCAGTACTTATTAAAAGGATTGTTCTTTGCTTTTTTAACCATTTTTGAAAATGATTTCTCTTGTTTCCTTTTTTCCTGCACTGAAGTGGTATAATGCCATGCTTCTCTTCGTAGTTTGAGGTAACTTTCATACACCCCATTGTCAATATCGCCGTTTTCCAGGGCTTCGATCACAGCGCAACCTTTTTCGTTGATATGCTGACAATCACGAAAACGACACTGCCCTTCAAAACGACTGATATCCAATACTTCCGACAAGGCATCGACATTGTCATTTGTCACTCCAAAAACTTTTACGCCGGGCGTGTCAATTAACACACCTGATCCTTCCATTAGTATCATCTCGCGGCGCGTAGAAGTATGTTTTCCTTTTCCGGTCGAGCTACTAATAGCTGCTGTTTGCAGAATTTCCTGCCCGCATAATGCATTGATCAGTGTACTTTTTCCGACGCCGGATGAACCGATAAATACAACTGTTTCACCCGGCGATATCAATTCATGCAATTGTTCAATACTATCCGGTGAATAAATACTGGTAAAGAAAACAGGTGCTTTATCGGATAGGTGCTTTAGTGCATTTTCGATCTCATCCTTATCAAATGCTAAGTCCGATTTTGTCAACACTAACACAGGTTGTATATCTTCATCGGCAATTTGTAGCATAAAGCGTTCAGTGCGTCGTGCATTGAAATTATCGTCAATACTTTGCACGATAAATGCCTTATCTACATATGAGGCAATCGCTTGTTTTTCAGATACCGATCCACTTTTTAACCGGTAAAGCGTTTTTTTTCTGGGTAACAATTCATGGATGACTCCTCTATTAGAATCAACCAACTGAAAAATGACCCAATCTCCAGTGCAGGGATATTCGAAATGTTCCCTTCCATAAAGCATATTTCCGGTCAGCTCACAGATATAGTAACCTTCTTCCGAAACAACCTCGTAGCAGGTTTTATGGGTAACTGAAACCCGACCATGCATATGATCCTTGAAAATTGACGCTTGCTTTTGTTGAAACAACGATTCGCTCCAACCATATAATGATAAATTATTCATCATGTTGAATTTAATATTGCTGAACGTATGGCATTAGCATACAATGCTTCCTTCGCCATGCTTCAAACGACTAATTATGTATAGACATGAAAATAACTCCGGCAAGAATATGCCTGAGTTCAATTGAAGGGATAACCTTGGGTGAATCCCAAAGGTTATTTACTTTACCAAATCCGTGTTAATTTTAAACATCAAACTTTTTTAGCTAAAACAAAGGTACGATTTTTTTTGGATCGCGTTGGAAATCATCAGATCTGGAAATACTTTGAAAAGTGAATTCTTATGGAATTCCTACTCCAAAAAAACAACTATCTTTGTAGCCCTTAAACAGAATTGGTTTTCACCACAATAAAAAATCACGTTAACATGACATCATACAAACGTACTTTAATTACTTCTGCCCTGCCTTATGCTAATGGGCCCGTGCACATTGGTCACCTGGCCGGGGTTTATGTTCCGGCTGATATTTATGCCCGTTATCTTCGGCTGAAAAACGAAGAGGTTTTGCTCATTGGTGGCTCTGATGAACACGGTGTTCCCATTACCCTGAAAGCAAAAAACGAAGGTGTTACTCCGCAAGATATCGTGGACAAATACCACGGAATGATTAAAGATTCGTTCCAGCGTTTTGGGATTTCGTTTGATGTTTATTCACGAACCAGTTCCAAAATTCATCATGAAACAGCAGCCGGATTTTTCAAGAAGTTGTACGACGAAGGTAAGTTTGTAGAGCAAACCAGCGAACAATATTACGACGAAGAAAACAAGCAGTTTTTAGCCGACCGCTACATCGTGGGAACCTGCCCCAAATGTTCGTTCGACAACGCTTATGGCGACCAATGCGAGAGTTGCGGAACATCGTTGAGTCCAACCGAACTGATCAACCCAAAATCGATGATTAGTGGTAACACACCAGTTTTGAAAGAAACCAAACACTGGTACCTGCCACTCGACCAATACGAACCCTGGTTGAAAGAATGGATTTTGGAAGGTCACAAAGAGTGGAAGTCGAATGTATACGGGCAATGCAAAAGCTGGATCGACAGTGGACTGAACCCGCGTGCCGTAACCCGCGACCTGAATTGGGGCGTGCCTGTGCCTATTGACGAAGCCGAAGGAAAAGTGCTGTACGTGTGGTTTGATGCCCCGATTGGCTATATTTCGGCCACCAAAGAACTGACACCCGATTGGGAAAAATGGTGGAAAGATGAAGAAACTAAAATGCTGCATTTCATCGGAAAAGACAATATTGTTTTCCACTGCATTATTTTCCCAACCATGTTGAAAGCCGAAGGAAGCTACAACTTACCTGAGAATGTACCGGCCAACGAATTTCTCAACCTGGAAGGCGATAAGATTTCGACTTCACGCAACTGGGCCGTTTGGTTGCACGAGTATCTGGAAGAATTCCCCGGAAAAGAAGATGTATTGAAATACACCTTGACCGCTAACGCTCCGGAAACCAAAGACAATGACTTTACCTGGAAAGATTTTCAGGCCCGCAACAACAACGAACTGGTGGCTGTGCTTGGTAACTTTGTAAACCGCGCACTGGTACTGACTCAAAAGTATTACAATGGCGAAGTTCCTGCTTTGGGAGAGTTGAATGAAGTGGATCAGGCCACTTTAGCCGAAATTGGCAAACTTAAAACTGAAGTAGAAAAAAGTCTGGACAACTACCGTTTCCGCGAAGCACTGAAATTAGCCATGGACTTGGCGCGTTTGGGTAACAAATACCTGGCCGACGAAGAGCCTTGGAAGGTGTTTAAAACCGATCCGGAACGTGTAAAAACGGTGATGAATATCTGCTTGCAAATTACCGCCAACCTGACCATCATGCTAAAGCCGTTTCTACCTTTCAGCATGGATAAGCTTTGTGGCTTTATCAACTTTGATAAACTGGATTGGAGCGAGCTGGGCCGAACAGATTTATTGCCTGCCGGGCACCAAACCAACAAACCGGAGTTGTTGTTCGAAAAAATTGAAGACGCCACCATTGAATCACAGGTTCAAAAATTGCTGGACACTAAAAAAGCAAACGAAGTAGCTGAAGCTGTAGCCAAACCGGCAAAAGATAATTGCACATTTGACGATTTTATGAAAATGGACATTCGCACGGCGACCATTTTAGAAGCTGAGCCGGTTGCTAAAACCAAGAAATTGATGAAGATTTTGGTGGATACCGGAATCGATAAACGCACGGTAGTTTCCGGAATTGCCAAATATTACAAAGCTGAAGAAATTATCGGCAAGCAGGTTTCGGTACTCGTTAACCTGGAACCCCGTAAATTACGTGGTATCGAATCACAGGGAATGATTCTGATGGCTGAAGATGCCGATGGAACACTGAAGTTTGTCTCTCCGGAAAGCTCGGTTAAAAATGGATCAGAAGTAAGATAAATAGATTAAAGACAGTCGTTGCCAACTCTTGTTGGCGGCGCTTCCGTAGGTTGCAGTACTGCTCAGCAGATCGGCAACTTACCCTACATATAACTAAAACCGCTTTTGCACGCAAAGGCGGTTTTTTTATTGCACTATTGTTTTTTATAATTAAATGGTTTAGTTTTGGTGTATTATTAAACTAATACACTATGACTGTGATTGAAATTAAAAATCTTAGCTTTTATTATTCCCGAAAAAGACCCGTCTATAGCGATCTAAGTCTGAAAATAGAAAAAGGTTCTGTTTCTGCTATTTTAGGTTTAAACGGAGCGGGAAAAACCACCTTGTTCAACCTAATTGCAGGATTTCTTATTCCGAAGGAGGGAAGCTGCAAAGTATCCTATTATGAATCTTCGAAACGTAGTCCGGAGATGCTTCAAGAACTATTTATGGTGTCAGATATCAGTGAGTTTCCGAACATGGTTATTGATAAGTTCTGTAAACTATATGCTGACTTCTACCCCAGATTCGACTATAACTTATTTACAAACTGTCTGGCTGAGTTCAACCTCTCCTCCAAACAATCATTAAAACATTTGTCGCTTGGTGAAAAACGGAAAGTGATGTTGAGTTTTGCTTTAGCCACCCGCTGTAAGCTATTGTTATTCGATGAGCCCACCAATGGCCTGGATATCCCATCGAAATCAACTTTCCGCAAAATGATTGCTGCAAATCTTGAAGAAGATCAAACCATTTTATTGGCTACTCATCAGGTTCGGGATTTGGGCAACCTCATGGACAGGATTATCATTGAACATCAGGGGAAAATAATTTTGAATGAAACCACAGATCAGATTTCTGAAAAACTATTGTTTGGAGTAAAAGTGACAGATGTCAATCCCAACGACTTGTTCTATTCAGATGAAAATGTTGCTTCCAATGAGTGTGTCGCAATAAACCGCAATAGTCACTCAAGTAAACTGGACATAGAGCAACTATTTAATGCGGCAATTTCAGATCCCCAAAAAATATCATTGGTTTTTAACTCTTAAAAAGATTAACATGAACAATAATTTTGTCAAACTCCTAAAATTTGAATACAAACTGAATTTCATTCATTGGGCAATCTCACTTTTCACTTTTATCATTTTGATTGCTTGGCTGATGATACAAAATCATATCGATGGAAAACCTTTTGTCTTTGGCGGATCATATGTCCCTTTGATAATCTTTTTTTCAAGCTTTATTACCTTACATTCCTATTCTGAGTCAACAACGAGACAAAGCATGGAACTGTACCATTTATTGCCGGTTTCCAGAAATACAAAATTTTTCTCAAAGCAGTTAATCACATTCATCGCTTTCCCATTGTTGTTAGTTTTACTTTACCTACTAATTTCAACGGTGTTGACTACCGCGGTTTTTGGAGAGTTTCAACGGCCAATGCTTTCTCCAAATATAAAACCGGCGAAAATCGCAATGCTCTCCATCTGGTCACACGCTTTTGCGACATTATTTGCCATAATATTTAAAAAGCGAAAACTTCTATACGCGATTGCAGCCTACTTTATCTTTCAATTCTCATTGGTTATTGGTTTTATAATTTGGAACTCTTTTTCGATTTCTTCTGGATCAAAGGTGAAAGTCCCTTCACTTGCCTTTACCTCAACCTTCACAAATACAGTATTTGCTATTGCTATAGCTGGAATTCTTTATATCGTATCATACCGCTTATTTTTTAGGAGGCAATTGTAATGGAATTCCATGCACAAAAAGCAATCTTTCTTCAAATTGCTGATCTGCTAACCGATGGCATTATGGAGGAAAAATGGAAAGTTGATGAACGCATCCCTTCGGTTCGGGAATTTGCAACATCGCTTGAAGTGAACCCAAACACGGTAATGCGTGCATATTCCTATTTGCAGGATCAAGAGATCATCGCCAATAAAAGGGGGATTGGATTTTTTGTATCACCGAACGCCAATCATAAAATCATTGCAATAAAGAGAGAAGAGTTCATTAAACTTGAAGTTCCGAGAATTTCAAAAATGATGAAATTATTAGACCTATCCTTTGACGAACTGAAAAAACTCATCAGCGATATTGAATGAACACTAAAACCGCTTTTGTACTCCAAGGCGGTTTTTTTATTTCCCTGACGGAAAGTTCAAAATAAAGCTGGAACCTTTGCCCAATTCACTTTCGACCCTAATGGTTCCCTTATTTTTTTGAACCAGCTCGGCCACTAACTTGAGTCCAAACCCTGTTCCTGATTCATTTTCGGTACCGGGCTGTTGAATTTTTGAGGAAAGATCAAGTATCTTTTCGGCATCAAATTCACGCATTCCTAATCCAAAATCAATAATCTGTAATTCGATTCGATCTTCCAAGTCCTTCACCTCAATCCGGATAGAGTTGTCACGATTAGAAAATTTAATGGCATTGCTGATCAAGTTTCTAAAAATTGTTTTAATCATCTCTTTATCTCCACAGATCCTCAAATCCTCTTTCAGCTCAGCTTCTATTCTTAAACCCTTATTTTTCAGGGAAATTTCCACCAACTTTATTTGTTCCTCAATCAGTTTATCAACCCATATCGTTTCAGGTTTTACGACTACCTTCCCCATTTGAATGCGCGCCCAGTCAAGAATATCATAAAGAAGCTTATTGTGCTGCCTGGCTGCAAATCCAATATCTTTTATATGTGACTTCCGCTCCTCTTCTGAAAAATCATCATAGGTTTCCTGCATAAATTCCAGGTAGTTAGCAATAACACCCGAGGCATTTTTTAAATCGTGTGAAATAATCGAGAAAAACTGATTTTTGGATTGATTCGCTATTCTCAAATCTCGCTCTGAGTCAATTAAGGCAACTTGACTTTGATACTTACGAAAAGCGATTCGGGCATAAAAATAACCAAATAGCATTCCTACTAAAATGACAATCGAATACAAACCAAGTATAGAAGCTAAGGGTAGAAAACTCGATAAACCTAAGTGAGAGGAATCAACAAATGAAATTACTTTCCAACGGTAACGGTCTTTTTGCTTTGTAGCAAAATCTCTATCTCCTAGTTTTACGAAAGGGTCTATTGTTTCCACGGTATACAAACCGTAAATACCCTCAAACTGTCCATTCTCTGTGCTTCTAACCACTTCGGCATCTTCTTGTAAAACATGATCTATCGCTAAATTATTTTTCTCGGGAAACATGAATCCCCATTCCAGTGCAGAATCTTTAGCGTTTAAAAAATACCCCTGGTCATTGATCAGAAAATTAATTCCACTTATACTATCTGACACGACATCAAGCTTGTGGATAATTCCGGAAGCATCAAAATTCAAAACATTTATACCGATCTTTTTACCTAACGGATCAAAAACCGGCACACATATTCGAATCATTGGCCGATATGGCTGTTCAATTTCTCCATGTTCAATATTCAAATCTAAGGGAGATACGTAATACTCATTTGCTTCTAAATCCAACGAATTCGTAAAATAATAGCGATGGCTTTTATTTTGTAATTCATCCGGAGTACAAATATATGGCTTGCCATTTCTCCTTTCGATCCTAAATGTCTCCATTCCATCAAGGTCAAGATGCCTTAACTGATAATAGGCTGATTTTAATCTAAATAGTTTTTTGACCAAGTCATTAAAATTATTTCTTTGGTTTGAATCATCAACTTTCGATATAAAAAAGCTTTGAAACAACCGGCTATCCGACATGATCATTAAATCTAATACGGCTTCATCCAGCAAATGCTCCATTAAACTTTTCTCAGCCAGCACTTTTTGTTTTTGGCTGGTCTTCAACTCCATTCTTCGCTCAGCAAGCATAACTTGAAAGCCCACCCAAAATACAAGTGAAGAAATAGCGATAAATAGCAACGAAACAATCGCAAAGCGCTTAAAAAAATAGATTTTACTTCCTTGAGTTGGCTTTCTAATTTTCAAAACATTATAAAATAAAAAATTTGATCTTTTTAAAGATAGAAAAAAACTGAGTACCTAACAAAAAAAGGGCCGCAACCGCGTACCCTTTTCAAACTAATAAACCAACTAAACCTAAAATAAACCTTTGTTCGCTTAGATACTTTGATGTTCGATGTTCTCTTCTTCGCATTCAACATCAAGCTTACTTCATCCCCAAATTTCCTCTTACACTTTTTGAACATTGAACTTAAAATCAAAACAACAGCGATATCAGAAAGGTTCATTATGACCAAAAGTTTGTAAGAAATTAACAATTATACGTTTAGCCAATTTCTAACCTACAAGAAGTCTATTTATACTCAATCCATGGAGGGAAACGATAAGCAACTAAGCGATTCAACTAATTGGCTCACATATTGCAACTTAAAACAAACATCAAAACCCGCTTTTATAATTATGGTTGAGGAGAAAAAACGAATGACTAAAGTGGACATGTTTAAGATTATTTGATAGCCAAATCTATTTGACTAATTTTATTCCACAACAACATGAGGTTAAAAAAAATCGCTATGAAAAGAATTGCTGTATTGTGTCTCATTTTAGGTTCTATTCTTACTCAAACAATGGCCGCAGAACCATTCCGAGAACCATTTATTCAATTGTTTATTGATGGAAAGCTTATGGAAAGTGGTTCCGATTTTGAAGTTAATAAAGGTGATCAATTCACTCTCCTTGCACAACTAAAAGGTGGTCGTTCCGATTTTGTTTGGTATCCTGATACATACTTTGATTTTAGTTCCGATACAAAAATCATCAGTAAAGGAAACAAAAAGATAGTCTATCAAGAAGGCGATCAGGTTAAGACCTGGGAACTATTAAGTGAAAACGTTGAATTTGAATCGGACAATAAAATTAAGCTGGAGATTGTGCAGGAACTAGCGAACAAGCAAGTAGTAGAAGTAACTATTCCAGCTGGCAACATCGAAAAATCGTATATCAAGGTAACAATCGTTTCAACCTGGCAGTTTACTGAAGGAGACACGACACGATTGGAAGAGAATACAGCTGATGCGATCATACATCTGGATATTAATGGAAATGAAAATGAATGGTTTGCAACACCGAACATTAAAGCTTCCGGATTCAAAAGTAATTCGATAGAAGATGAGCTAAAAGGAATTCAGAGTTCCTTCGACAAGATTGAGGATTTGCTCACCAATTTCGACTTTCCCTCGGTGCAGGCAGAAATACGGAATTTGCAAAGCTTAATGCGTGAATTGGAAACTCAGGTACGAAAGATAGAAGCGGAAACCCCTACAAACGCTACTGATATTTACTTCAAAGGAACTCCCAGTGATGAAGTTATTAAAGATATTAGCAGCTTCAAAGAACTTGCAGAAGACTGGAACGAACTGGAAACTATTATTGAAGAACAAGCTGATGAACTTAACAAATTAGAGCAATCTGGTGATAAAATTAAGCGCAGAGATTTGTTGTCATTAATCAAGCCACTCATCAAGTGGCAAGAGTCGCTACCATCAAACGCTGAGTCGCTCTTAAATACTTACACCAAGGATATTGACTGGACAGATGTTATTGTACAAAGTGCACTTTCTTTTGATCCTGAGAAGGATCGGATCAACAAGCTGGACCTTGCGATGAATGATTTTAAAGAGTTTTTAAGCAGAAGAACACAGCAAATTCAAGTTGAAAAAAAGAAAATCAACTACGCATCAACGCGTCTGCAAGCGGTAAAAATATTTGACGGAATGCTTCTTGGCTACTTCTCATCAATCAATTTTGCGAAGTGGGAAAACACAAGAGAATAGCAAACGCAACAGATTAATAATCTGACTTCAAATTATTTTTGTTTAAACATCAATTTAAAATCCTAAACAAAAGTAGGTTTTCTGTTGTTTTTGAAGCAATAGTATGTTAGGGATACTGACTCAATGCCATGAAAACAATTAAGAAACACGCTGGAATTTACACTTTAAACGCTGAACAAAAACTCCCGATTAGCTTAAATGATGCATGGGAGTTTTTTTCTAATCCAGAAAATCTTGAGAAGATTACGCCCCCGAGTATGGATTTCAAAATTACCTCTGGCGAAACTGCTCCAATGTATCCCGGCCAAATAATTACTTATCGTGTTTCACCATTTCCGGGATACAAAACGAATTGGGTAACCGAAATTACACAGGTTCAGGAAAAGCATTTTTTTATTGATGAACAACGTTTCGGACCCTACAAAATGTGGCATCACGAACACTTATTTCAGGAAATAGCAGATGGAACATTAATGACTGATAAAGTGAGCTACAAGTTACCTCTTGGAGTGCTTGGGCACCTGGCTCACCAGCTGTTTGTTAAAGGCCAACTTGAACATATTTTCGCGCACCGGTACAATTATCTTATCAATCACTTTAAAAAATAGCAAGTCATGTTTGGATTATTTAAACGAAAGTCACCCATAGAAAAGCTTCAGGTCAAATATAATAAATTGATGAAGGACTATCACGAGATTTCAAAAGTCAATCGAAAAGAAGCCGAAAAATACTATGTACAAGCAGAGGAAATTTTAACTGAAATCAAAGCGGTTCAGAGCAAGTAATTGACTTACTTTACCTACATGTTGGGAAAACAAGAGTATAAAGTATTAGGGATCGATGGATGCAAAACCGGCTGGTGTGTGGCGATTTTAGATGGAATGAACTATTCCATCGAAATTCATTCAAGGCTGAATCAAATTCTTTATCAGCATTCTAATGCGATATGCTGTCTGATTGATATGCCAATTGGTTTGCCTAAAAATGGCGAAGAGAGAAATCTGGAGAGCATTGCCCGCAAGGAATTATTGCCTGGATTTTCGTCTACGATTTTCACCCCTCCCTGCTACGAAGTCTTATCTGCAACGAACTATGAACAAGCAAAATTAATTAATCAGCAAATCACCGGAAAAAGTTTATCGATTCAATCCTGGAACTTAGTGCCCAAAATAAGAGAATTGGATGAATTCCTGGAGCAAAATACAACCTGGAAAACCAAAACCAAGGAAAGCCATCCGGAGATCAATTTCAAAAATCTCAACAACGGCAAGCTTTTAAAGCACAAGAAAGCAGCCAAAGAGCATGTCGGTATTCAAGAACGTCTAGCAATCCTTTCCAAACAGCACCAAGCGCTACCAGATTTTTTCAATCAGTATCGAAATATATTCAAGAAATCGCATGTAAAAGATGATGATTTGGTGGATGCACTTTGTCTTTGCCTGACCGCTCAAATTGGAATCGATAAAGGTTTTCAATTAATTGGAGAACAAGGACCGAGCACCGCAAACAACTCAAAAAAAGCCATCGCTACAATCAAAAGCCTCTAATTTTGCGTTATTTATTTAGTTGTAAATTCTTCTACTAACTAAATCAAATAGAGATGGCATACGATGAACTATTAGCCGACCGAATCAGGCAAGTATTAAAAGAAAAAAAATCGTCTTTCAACGAAAAGAACATGTTTGGTGGCATCTGCTTTATGGTGAATGGCAAAATGTGCATTGGAGTCATTAAAAATGACTTAATGGCTCGTGTGAATCCTGAACAAGAAACAGAATTCTTGAACGATAAAGGTGTCCGACCAATGGATTTTACTCGTCGCCCAATGAAAGGCTATGTTTATGTTGATGCTAATGGAACAGACATGGACGAGGATCTGGAAAAATGGGTTGATCGTTGTTTAGCATTCAATCCATTGGCTAAATCAAGTAAAAAAACAAAAAAGAAGTAACCAAATCAATTTTTAAATTAAACATTTATGGTTAAATTAGATGCACCCTAATTATTCAACTATGCTACTATCCAGTGCCGGACATGTTGCCGATATGATTGCAAGGATGAAAAACAATCGGTCCCTGAGAAAAAAGAAAGCTTATTTCAACACGGAAGATCCAATTGTGCTCAAAGAAAAATACCAAAATCTTCATTTTAAAAAGGTTTCACGTGAAACAAAAGGTCGATTTCTAAATAAAATAAGTCTACAAACATCTAAACGAAAACGATATGAACGAATAGTACTTGTAGCAATGGCCATTATAATGATCGCCTTTATTTGGTATTTAAAGAACTACTCCTAATCGACGAAACCAGTCCTCAAATCACTGATAAACAAGACTTATTTAACTGATATTGTTTTGATATTCACGAACTCGCGGATACCCAGAAGAGATAATTCACGCCCGTAGCCACTTTCTTTAATTCCACCAAAAGGTAATCGAGGATCTGATTTCACAAAGTCGTTTACAAACACACATCCTGCTTCAAGCCCTTTCTCCGCTATTTTCTTTCCACGTTCCAAATCGGCCGTAAAAACTCCGGCGCCTAATCCGAAAATCGTGTCGTTTGCTATTTTAATTCCCTCTTCTTCGGTTTTTACTTTGAATAAAGAAGCCACCGGACCAAAAAGCTCCTCTTCGTAAGCCGGCATTCCCGGTTCAATGTTCTCCAGAACTGTAGGTGGATAAAACGAATCATTATCATCAGGAATAAAACCGCCACAAATTATGCTGGCTCCTTTAGCTACCGAAGCGCTCACCTGACCGTGTAATTCATCCCGTAAATCATGCCGTGCCATTGGCCCAATCTTTGTCTCCGCATCTTCAGGATTACCATATTTTGCGGATTGCATTTCTTTTACAAAAGCCTCTCTAAACTGATCATAAACACGTTCAACAACAATAAACCGTTTGGCTCCAATACAACTTTGTCCGGCATTTAGCAAACGAGCTGCAGCACAAAGCTTAGCAGCTTCTTCAATATCGGCATCCTCCAAAATTAAATAGGGGTCGCTCCCTCCCAGCTCAAGTACCGATTTTTTTAAAACGGATCCTGCAATTGCGGCTACCGACTTACCTGCCGGAGTACTTCCGGTTAAAGTAACTGCTTTTATTTTAGGGTTCTCAATAACCTGTTTTACGGCGCTTCCGCGAATTAGCAGGCTGCGAAAAACATTTTCGGGCAGCCCGGCATCACGAACCAGCTTTTCGATGGCCAACGAGCATCCCTGAACGTTACTGGCATGTTTTAGCACACCGGTATTACCAGCCATCAATGCCGGTGCCAAAAATCGGAAAACCTGCCAAAAGGGAAAGTTCCAGGGCATCACAGCCAATACAGTTCCCAAGGGTTGAAAGCTGACAAATGACTCGGAAGCATCGGACTCTATAACTTCCCGATCAAGAAACTGAGCACCATTTTCGGCATAAAATCGGCAAACCCAAGCGCACTTTTCAATTTCGCTTATGGCTTCTTTTTTCACCTTCCCCATTTCATACATAATCAGGTTCGAAAGTGATTCTTTCTGCTCTGTGAGCTGATTGACCAGTTCCAGCAAATAGTTTTTTCGTTCCTCAAACGTGGTCTTTTTCCACGATTGAAAAGCTACATCGACCTCTTTGATAATGTGTTTGGTTTCTGATCCGGTGTGTTCTTTATAGTTCTCAATTACTTTATTTGTGAATGGATTTATTGATTTCATAGCATTTCTTTTTTTTGAAAATCTGATAATCACCGATAATTAAATGACTTATTCTTGAAAAAGCAGTCGTTAAGGACTATTTCGAATCTCATCAACTTTTGTCCATTAAATTTAAGCATAAAAAAAGGGCTTTTCAAGAAAAGCCCTTTTCGTATTTGTTATCATTTTTAGCTTAATCAACTAGCTTAAAATGACTTTCTTTAACGTCT
Organism: uncultured Sunxiuqinia sp.; assembly: GCF_963678245.1. Lineage (NCBI taxonomy): Bacteria > Pseudomonadati > Bacteroidota > Bacteroidia > Marinilabiliales > Prolixibacteraceae > Sunxiuqinia > uncultured Sunxiuqinia sp. Next base: position 47,474 of record NZ_OY782769.1, on the reverse strand, counting down.
CTTGAGTTTGTTCCTACAAAAACTTTGAAATCTCCCGGTTCAGCTGTCCATTTTTTATCGATATTATAAAAAGCCAAATCCTGAGGCGTTAAACTGAATGTCACTTCTTTTGATTCTCCCGCCGGAATTGTCACCTTTTTAAAAGCTTTCAATTCCTTAACAGGGCGTGCTACCGATGCAAATAAATCATGAATGTAAAGTTGAACGACTTCTGTTCCCTCCCGTTTTCCTGTATTTTTTACCTGAACAGTTACTTTTACAAACTCATCGAATGAAATCTGATCTTTATCGAGTGAGATATCGGAGTATTCAAAATTGGTGTAGGTCAGTCCGTAACCAAAAGGATAAAGTGGCACTTTAGGCGCATCGGTATAATGTGACCAAAATACATTTCCCTCGCCATTATCGGGTCGGCCAGTACTCAAATGATTGTAATAAATTGGAGCTTGCCCTGTTACTACCGGAAAAGAAACCGGCAATTTTCCTGAAGGCGCAAAATCGCCAAACAAAACGTCAGCTATGGCATTTCCTGACTCTAGTCCCAAATGCCAAACTTCAAGTATCGCTTTGGCTTTTTCAGCAATTTCGCCTAAAACCACCGGACGACCATTCATCAACACAACAACTATATTTGGATTGACAGCATAAATCTCATTGAAAAACTCCATTTGTAATCCTTTCAGCCTGATATCAGTCTGGCTTCTCCCCTCGCCTGTCTGAAAGCAATTCTCACCCAAAGCCATGACAACAACATCTGATTTTTGCGCCAACACCTTTGCCTCTTCAAAACCACTACGATCGGTTGTATTGAAATTGAGCTCTTTCACAAAGCTTTTCTCACCATCGATTAATCGAATGCCTTGGGTAAACTGAATATCATTTTTTTGCTCGTTGTTGCCTTTGATTCCTTCAATAAGCGAAACCGCGGAATTTGGTATTGCACTGGCTCTCCAACTTCCAATCGGGCTATCTTTATCTTCGGCCAATTCACCCATTACTGCAATGGATAAACCACTTTTAGCTAAAGGTAAAACCTCTTGTTCATTCTTCAATAAAACAATTGACTTACGAGCAGCATCTCGCGCTACAGCCAAATTCTCAGCAGAAAGAATGACCTCCTTTTCACGTTCAGTATTGCTGTATTGGTAGGGATCATCAAATAAACCCAATTCAAATTTCATCTTTAATACTCGTCCCGCAGCATCATTAATCAAGGCTTCATCAATAGTTCCTTCAGCAACCAATTCTTCCAGATGATCGACATAACAGCGACCTTCCATATCCATATCGCAACCACCAATAATGGCCAGTTTTGCTGCTTCCTTTTTATTTGGGGCAACTCCATGCTTGATAATCTCACCAACCGAGTTCCAGTCGGAAACCACCATGCCATCATATTCCCACTCGCCTTTTAAAATATCGCGCAGCAGGTAGGTGTTCATGGTAGCAGGTATGCCACCAATCACATTGAAGGCATTCATAAACGAAGCCGCACCAGCATCGGCTGCAGCTTTAAAAGGAGGTAGCACTGTATTGTGCAGTGTATTATTACTAATATCAACGCTATTGTAATCACGTCCGGCCTCTATAAATCCATAAGCCGCAAAATGTTTGGCACAAGCGGCAACAGTGCTTGTACTGGACAAATCATCGCCTTGAAATCCTTTTACACGAGCAGCAGCAAACAAGGATCCCAAGTAAGGATCTTCTCCTGCTCCTTCCATAACTCGTCCCCAACGGGCATCGCGAGAAATATCAACCATGGGTGCAAAGGTCCAGTGAATACCTGCAGCAGAAGCCTCTTTAGCCGCTATTGAAGCTGATTTTTTTGCTAACGCGGGTTCCCAGCTTGCCGCTTCGGCCAATGGAATTGGAAAAAGGGTTCGGTAGCCATGAATGACATCGTAACCAAAAACCAAGGGAATACCAAGTCTACTGTTCTCCACGGCCAGTTTTTGGGCTTCTTTTGTGGCTTCAGCTCCGGTTACATTTAGCATTGATCCAACCAAGCCGGTTTTGATTTGCTCCAACTGATTTTGCATATCCTCCGCTGCAGGAGCCGGACCAGTCATCTCCCACTGACTGGTATACTGATTTAACTGTCCAATTTTTTCTTTAAGTGTCATCAGTTTTAATAGAGAATCAACTTTTACGTCAATTGGATCAGATTTTGGGGAGTTATTCATAGCATTAACTTCAGCCATAAATAAAAAAAGAAATAATGTAATAATTATTGATTTAATGGTAGACATTGTAATAGTACTTTATAGTTTTAGAAAACAAAATTACAATAATCCGCAGAAATTGAGATATAAAAAGGGCTTTCTTAATAGAAAGCCCCAAATAAATCAATGCTAAAATGTCAACTATCCACGATTTGAACTAATCGGTATATCGGTTAGTTCTGAAATCTTGACAGGTCGTTGTTCCTCAATACTTTTTCGGGCTGCAATACCGATAAGAATTGACATCGCACCATCGCGTGTTCCAGCCGAGTGTTTATACGGATCAGCCATGTTTGGATCTTTAAAGATCTTATCTTGCAAGCGAACATCTCCCCCACCGTGTCCACCACGAATGCGAGGTACTTTCACTAAATCATATTCACTTTCCCAATTTTTCATCACCATTATCTCATCATAGGCTGAACTATTTTCCTCCGCATTTTGGTTCATCTCCTGAGCATGTAGTTGGGCTTGATTTACACGCTCATCCGCACGCCACGGAATACCTTCCCACGAATCGATACGGCCATCCATGCCATTAAAAGCGATTCGCCAACCTTCGTAAGGCGAATAAGTTGTTAACGAGTAACTTACCTGAACATCATTGGCATATTTTATCTGAACTGCCATTTTATCGTAAATATCTACATCGTGCCGCCACAAGCAATTGTCGCGGATATAACCATCATATTTTTCATTTTTCACATACAAATTCACGTAACGATCATTTTCCATGATATCCCAATAAAACTTACATTTATCGGTATACGCACAAGAACGGCAGTTCGCACCGCGAAATTCGTTGTTGTTACCATAATGCTCCAACTCACCATAAGCAGTCACTTCCAATGGGTCCGAATCAATCCACCAATTGAGCAAATCGAAATGATGAGTGGATTTGTGTACCAGCAAGGTTCCTCCTTTGTCTCGTTCGCCGTGCCAACGACGGAAATAAGAAGCACCATGATAAGTATTTAAGTACCAGTGAAAATCGACCGAAGTAATTTTGCCAACTTCCTTTTTCGTCAACAATTCTTTCAGTTTTGAAAACTGATGTCCGTACCGATAATTAAACCCAACGATTACCTTTCTGCCGGTTTTGCGTTCCGCATCCAAAATCGATTGACATTTAACTTCATCAGTTGTCATGGGTTTCTCCGTGATTACATCGCAACCCATTTCCAGGGCTTTTACGATGTATTTATCGTGCGTAGAATCCATTGTGGTAACAATCACTATTTCAGGCTTAGTTTTGTTTACCATTTCTTCAAAATCAGTAAAAACAGGGCAATCTACTCCCATATAATCCAGCGCAAATTGGAGTCTCCCGAGATTAATGTCACAAAGTCCAACAAACTCAGCCTCATTTGAGTAATTGTCCACGATATTTTTACCCCAGAAACTTGTTCCCCGAACTCCTGTTCCCACTAAGGCAAGTTTTGTTTTTGACGAGGCAGGCCGCGCCATTGATTGAACTGGATTGGTCAAAAGGGCTCCGACAGTTAAAGTTCCGGCAGCTCCCAAAAAATGTCGTCGATTTAAATTTTTTGACTTCATCATAAGTAGTAAGATTTAGTTTTATTGTGATTACTATCGTATTTGGTTACGAATTATTTAGGATTTCTATACTGAATATATCTGGTTCTTGTTATTTTTGAAAAAGATAACCTATAAAAGCAGTAAAGTCTACGTTAAAAAAGTGTTTTACAAAACTGAAAACTAACAACTTGACAAAATCAAAGAACCATATCGATATTTACCTGAAAAAAATTATTGAAAGTTATGTTTTTTCAAAATCTCCAGTTAACAGAGAGCTCTTAAAATACTTGGTTCAGTCTTCGTTCAAAGGTGAGAAACCGAAAGAATTCCAAATTGCAGCTGATGTATTTGGGAAAAAGTATAATCCTGAAAAGGAATTCAACGTAAGGGTTTATGTCCATAATTTGAGAAAGAAACTAAAAGAATACTACGAGCAGGAGGGTCAGGAAGATGATTTAATTTTTGAATTACCAAAAGGGCAATATGCCATCCATTTTAAGCGATTACCGATTAAATCCATGAGAAAAAATGTCAATCACTTTACTCCGGTATTATTTCTTTTCAGTGTCTTTATTCTTGCCGGAGTATTGCTTTTTCATGTTTTTCATCCTTCAAAACCAATTAAAATCGAATTTTGGAAACCGTTTTTTTTGACTGATTTCACAACAAGAATTGTGCTTGGTGATCATTATTTTTACCGAGGAACTATTCCATCAGGACAGTTTGGAAGTATGCGGGACAGCAGAATTAATTCGGATGCTGAGTTCGACAATTTTGTGAAAAAACATCCTGAGTTAATCGATCAGGTGGAAAAAAACGATATCACCTATGTTAATAATCAAGCCCCTATGGGTTTATTTAATCTTCTGAAACTAGTTGGCGGTAAGCATCAAAACATCGAAATGGATTTTTCGTCCCGGGTAAAACTGGAAGATTTTAGAGATGAAAATCTGATTTTCATTGGTTCCTTTAAAACACTTCAGGATCTTAAAAAAACTGTTGAAAAATTGGGTTTGATCTACCATATTGAAGAATCTGTTTTAAACTATCAGGTTGCTGACTCAACGTTCGCGTTTAACAATCGCTCGACTTCGTATTTAAGTTATGAATATGCAACCGTTTCCTATTTCGAGCTTCCGGATGGACGATGTGTATTATTCTTTCTGTGCGACAGAGATATCGGGAATATGGCTCTTACCAAATATTTTACCGATGAAACTAAAATGAAAGCGCTCGAAACAAAAATTCAGTCCCTTGACAGCAAAAATTTCAAGGCTGTATTTGAAGTAAAAGGTGAAAATAGAACTGATTTTGATATCCATCTGATCAGGCTTGACGCTTTACCTGCGAATGTTTCAGAAATTTGGCCATAAAAAAGCCCGGGCATTTACCCAGGCTCAAGAATTTCTCTTTTACTAACAATTATCTTGTCATTGGAACTTCCAATAAAAGTAACTGGCTCTCCTTTTTGACACTGACACTGAGTTTATCACCAACGTCGGTTAGCCCGGCTGCATCGCGCCTCGATAAGGTATAATCATCTACTTCCACCTTACCCTCAATCACCATTAAAAACAGGCCATTGTCCGAGTTATTCATGCTGTAATCAACCGACTTCCCGGCTTCAAAATCGCCTCTGTATATCCGAGCATCCTGATGAATCCAGAGTGACTTATTTTCGCCATCAGGAGAAACAACCATTTGCCACTTATTGGCTACATCGGCTTCACTAAAATAAGCCTGTCCATAACGAGGTTCAACATTTTGCTTATTCGGAAACAGCCAGATTTGAAAAAAACTAACAGGTTTATCTTCCGAAGGATTAAATTCGGAGTGCGTAACTCCAGAACCAGCTGACATCACTTGCACCTCGCCCTTTTTGATAATGGAACCTGTTCCCATGCTATCTTTGTGTTCCAGCTCCCCATCAAGCACAATCGAAACAATTTCCATATTGTCGTGAGGATGGGTACCAAATCCCATTGTAGGCTCCACAAGATCATCATTTAGTACCCGCAGTACACCGAAGTTTAACCTCGAAGGACAATAATAATTTGCAAAACTAAAGGTGTGTCTGCTTTTCAGCCAGCCATGATCGGCTGCTCCCCTACTATCTGATCGATATAGAACAACATTCATTGTTCTCTCCTTTCTTACTTATTTGCTACTAATACATAATTTAATGTGAAGTCGTCATAAATCATTTTATCACCCAAATTATCGAAGAATGATGATGATCCGTATTTCACATCATAATCTGATCGGTCAATTATTATGGCACCTTCCACTTTTACATGGTCACCGTCAGCTAAAGACTTTCCTTTAAACGAAACCGGTTTCGTAATTCCTTTGATTGTCAAGTTACCCGTAAATGAATATTCATCACCAGATTTTTTAACATCTGTTAAAACCAATTTTGCTGTCGGAAATCTCTCTACCGAGAAGAAATCCTCCGACTTCAGGTGACCTTCCAGCTTTGCTTTATAATCTGCATCTTCAATATCTTCATTAACAATTGACTGCATATCAATAATTACAGTTCCACCCTTGATTACTCCACTAGCTACTTCTAGTGATCCTTCTTTAATATCAATTGAACCACTATGCTCGCCTGTAACTTTTTTACCTAACCAATCAACATTACTTGAACTGGTATCGATAACATAATTTCCGGCAATGACTGCTGAGCTAAAAACTAAAGCGATACCTAAAATGGTCCATTTTTTAAAATTCATTGTTTTCATATCTATCTGTTTTTTTGTTTGTAATTATTCATCTACAAAAATACAGAGCCTAACAGGCATAGAAAATGGACTAAAACTAAATTTTATGGTACTTTTTTCGACTAATATCCCTAAAGTCCTTGATAGTAAACCCAGTATATTTTTTAAAGAAGCGGCTAAAATAGGAAGGATCATCGAACCCAAGCGAATATGCGATCTCCTTTCCATTTAAATCAGTACCAAATAATTTCTGTTTCGCTTCTTCAATAACTCGGTTACGGATCATTTCACCGGCAGTAATTCCTGTTGTCTTTTTAGCAATCTCATTCAAACAAGTTGGATTCATACTCAACATATCAGCATAAGATGAAACACTTTTTTCAGTTCTATAGTTATCCTCTATCAGTTTTTTAAATCGAATAATTGAGAAATTATCGGTATCCTCCTCATTTGTGTCCAGCGGATGATATTGATTTTCAAATAGCCGAATAGATTTCAATAAAAACAAATGTAGCAGGTTTAAAACGACATCCTGGCTATATTCATCCGTTCGCTGAAATTCTTCAAGCATAAGGTTAATAAGATTCGAAAGCTTTTCTTTATCCAAGCTTTCTTCAATCTTTACAATGCTTTTAAACTCCGGATTATTAAATAAATCATATTCCTTGAGCGGAGTATAGTTTTTTCGGTTATAACGCACGAATTCCTCATTAAAAAGAATGGAATAGCCACCTGCCATTTGATCTAAAACCAAGCGATGTTTTAATCCCGGGGGAACAAAAAGGATCGAGTCCTGTTCGAGCACATACTCAACAAAATCGGTGGCATGAACCGCCTGACCATCTTGAATCCAAATGATCGAATAAAAATCATGAAGGTGAGGTAATTGGTTTTCCTGCCGTTCCTCGTCTCTAAGCTCACAGATTTTCATGATGGTGAAAATCCGCTCTTCGCTGTCATCAAAAAGGTTACTACTTGTCATTCAATCACACGTATTTCGCTACTCATATTCATTGCTTCTTTGTAAACAGCACTTACACCGCAGTATTTTTCCTCTGACAGCTCTACTGCTTTTTGCAATTTTTCAAAGGGTAAATCTTTCCCTTTAAACTCGTAAACGACCTTGATTTCCTGATACCTTTTGGGATGATCTTCTGTCACATCTCCTTCAACAACAACATGAAAACTTTCAGGAACAATTTTCATCTTCTTCAAAATTGAAATGACATCAATTCCTGAGCAACCTGCTAAAGCTGTTAGCATCAACTTTTTGGGTCGCGGCCCTAAATCATCACCTCCACTCTGTTTTCCAGCGTCAATCGTTACTTGGTGTCCATCCATATCCGTTTCGAAGGCCATATTTCCTTTCCAGGCTAAATCAATAAAATGTTTCATAAAGATGTAATTTTAAACAATTATAGATACAAATTGTGTTATTATCAACACTAGATTAAAACATGGAACTATCTATATAAATAGTTTTACAAATATAAATGTTCATTGTATATTTAAATTTAATTTTGGATCTATTAATCAATTCATTATAAATTAAGGTTCATGAGAAGTTCAATTAACCGACCAACTGAAGAAGAGTGTGAACTTTCAGGATTCCAGTTGTTTAAAAAGCTTACAGAACAAGAATTTGCTCAGCTTAATTATGATAAAACTTGCTCTTTGTATAAAAAAGGAAGTATTATTTATAGAGAAGGTAGCCGATTAACTGGTTTTTATTGCGTTACAAAGGGTATTATAAAGATATTCAAAACAGGAATTGACGGGAAAGAGCAAATCATTCGCTTTGCAAAAAGGGGGGAAATTATTGCCTATCGATCTTTACTGAGTGAAGAAGCGGCCTGTACAACTGCTAAAGTGATTGACGAAGCGGTATTGTGCCATATACCATATCAAACGTTACAGTTTCTGATTAAAAGCAACTGGCAATTTTCACATCATATGTTGCAAATCGTATGTAAGGAATTACGCGAAGCAAACGACTATATAACTGATATAGCTCAAAAAACTGTACGCGAACGTTTGGCCGAAGTATTGCTGTTGCTGAAGGAAAGTTTTGATTTGGATAATACCAATACTTTGCAGATTTCACTTACGCGCGAGGAACTAGCCAATATTGTGGGCACGGCGACTGAAAGTGTGATTCGTTTACTGTCGGAATTTAAGCACGACAACTTAATTGACTTACAAGGTAGAAAGATAAAACTTTTGGATATTAAGGCGTTAACACGAGTAGCCGGTTTATAACACCAGTCTAAAAATTGTTCTCCCCTTCATATTTTAACCCGGATTTAGAAGTTAGCATTTATTTGCTTATCCAATCTTCCGGGTTCATTTTTTTGTTTTCCTGCCAAACCTGAAATTTGAGTATTGTTTTGTCGCCATCGGCCGAATCGGAGTAAATTGTTCCAACTTTTTGCCTGGTTTTAACGTGCTGACCAGCTTTTACAACCACTTCTTTCAGGTTGGAATAAACAGTTAAAAAACTTCCGTGGCGAATAATGACTGCCATATTACCACCCGAAATAGCAAACACCTTGCTTACGATACCATTAAATACTGCACGTGCTTCAGAACCGGGAGTTGTGCTTATTTCGATGCCATTGCTTTTAACCTGAATATTTTTTAACACCGCATGAGTATGCACCCCAAAATGTTCGGTGATTATTCCCCGTTCAACCGGCCAAGGAATACGTCCTTTGTTTTCCTGAAAATTAGCTGCTAATAGCTTTTGATTAGGTGTCATTTCAAACTGCCCTTTTTCCCGTGCTTTACGAGCTTCTTCTTCAATCAAACGTTCTATTTCTCTGTTTAATTCTTCTTGCTCTTTTTGTTGTTCACGAAGCTTTTTCCGGAGCTGGCGTTGCTGTCTTTGGAGATTTTGAACCTGCTGACTTTGCTGATTTTTTTCACTCTGTAGCTGATCTGTTTCAGCCTGCTGGCTGGTCAACAATTCCGCTTTTTGTCGTTTTTGTTCTTTAAGCTTTTCGACTTTTTCTTCCAGAATTTGCTGCAGTGCCTGAATAACTTCTACCTGTGATTTCCGGTACCTGGCGTACTGTTTCAAATAAAGCATGCGCTTGTATGCCTGGTTTAAATTCTCTGCTGATAACAGAAAGATAAGTATGTCGTAGCTGTTTTTATTCTTCTGGGCAAACCGGATCATCGCTGCATACTCTTTTTTTAAATCCTTCAAATCAGTTTGAAGCATCTCCGATACCTCCGAATTTCCAGAGATGTAATTATTGAGCGCATCAATCTCAGAGCCAATCTCCCGAATCAATTGATTTCGATTTTCGATCTGTGAATTGAGCAATTTCAGCTTATTCAAGCTTACTTTTTCGTTTTTTTGGGCTTCTTGAAGCAGTGAAGACGTATATTTTATCACCTGCTCAGTATTTGCCTTTTTAGTACGCAAATCGGTAAGCGACTGTCCAATTGAGGCTAATCCACTAAGAAGAAGTAATAAGCTTAAAAAAACACCTTTCATAGGCTTATAGCGCTTTTTGTGGTTGTGGTATCATCCGTCATTTAATCTTACGGAATTTACTGATGAATATTTTACCAGTTCAAATTGAACCGAAAAAATCAAGGCCGCTTTACCCGATCGTATCTATCGGGAATATTAAAATTAAATGACTGGTCTTTATCGGTCGAGAATTTACTGAGTTTAATCTTGATCGACAACTCTTTTTCGGGACTTGCAAAATAAATATTGATATCGCCAGGGTATAATTGCCTGTTTACCTTTTCAAACTCAGAAAAATCTACCGTTACCTTACGACTGTTAGATTGATCATCCAACTCAATCTTTCGAATTTTAAACGTTTTCGGATCAACAAATAATCGCTGGATTACAAAATCATCTTCATTCAACTTTTTAAGATATCGACCCATTTTATCTTCTTTTCCTTTACGTAGAATCTTGTTGAGCTTCCTGTTTTTTAATGATTGTAAGACATATCTACCCGAATCGACGTAGGAAACAAAATCTTTAAAATCATTATCCCGTTCGCCATCATGATATGAAAATGCTTCGTTACTGATAATCGATTGTATCATTTCAAAATCCAGGTCAGCATTCACAAAATCACTTAAATAATCGTAATCCTCTTTCAAATAATTTTTCTCCAAATAGTTGACCATCTTCACACTATCGGGAGTCAAATACAGACGTGCAATCGGAACATTGATTTTACTCAAGGTAAGCAGCATTCGTTTATCCTTTTCCGACTTTAGGTTTGCCCTGAACGATGTTTTATCATTTGGCCCTTCATATTGGCAGGCTATTCGTTTAATAGCCATAATATCATAGTCAAAGGAATTATCTTCAATCTTTTTTATTAGCCGATTGGTACTGATTGGCTTTACTTTTTCAATGGTTACCAGTTTATTTGTTTTACAAGAAGTAAAAGCAAAAACCAGTAAAACGATGATTGTTGCGTATTGCTTTAAGGGATGTGTTTTCAAGGGGCTAAACTTTCAATAAATCGTGATTCTTTAATTTTTTGTTCCAAAACGTCTGTTCCTTCTCCAAATGATTTGGCCTTCTTCCATTGCTCCACTGCCCTATCTTTCTCTCCAAGTTTAAACAAAATATCGCCATAATGCTCCAATAAAACCGGATTTTCACCACCCCCATTATTAATTGCAGATTCGATATAAAATTTAGCTAATTGGTAGTCTTTTCGCTTAAATAACACCCACGCATAAGTGTCGAGAAAAGTAGGATTTTCAGGATTTTCTTGTACAACTCGTCCACTCATTCGCTCCGCTTTTTCAAGCTGTTCTCCTCGTTCTGAAAGATAATAAGCGTAATTATTGATCGCCATATAGTTATCGGGATCCATTTTTAGCACTTTATCGAACGCTTCAAATGCATCTTCTACATGATTGAGGTTATAACTGGCTTCAGCTCGGTAAAGCTCAAATTGCACTTTGAGCGATTGATTATCCAGCACGTAAATTTGGCCTTCATCCAAAACCTGCAACGATTCTTCATATTTTTTCAATTGCAGCGAGGCTACCGCATTTAAAGCATACAAAACAGCTTGATTTGGAAATAATTCGATCGCTTGTTTGCTTTCTTTATACAAGCTTTCAAAGTCCATCAAATCGTTATCCATAAACAACAACTGTTGCCAGATCACGAAATTATCTTTATCGGTCTCAAGATATTGCCTTAAATAGCTTCGAGATTCATCAATTTTGCCTTGTCTCATCAAATGCTCGGCATAAATGGTAAACATCCGGTTATCATCCGGATATGTTCTTTGTAAAATATCTAGCAACTCCTCAATTTGCTCATTGCTCCAATCCGAGCTATCAGGATCATTTGTTTGCAGCATGTAATACTGCATTTTTGTTTCAGCATCCAGCTCTTCACTGCCAAAGGCTTTTTTGATGTGATTAAAGGCCTCTTCTTTACTATTTTGTTCGATGTAATAACTTGCCAACGAAAAATGAACGAAGCCATTTTCCGGATCCATTTCCAATATTTTATTGAAATACTTGAGAGCATTTGTCGAATCGCCCTGTTGCTGATACAATTCTGCCAGCAAGCCATAATATTGCGTTTCTTCCGGGTCGGATTGAATTAGTTTATTAATCTCTTCAAACGCTTTATCCGGCTTTTCCCACGCGACATAAAGTTGCTGTTTGGCTACTGATATCTGTTCATTTAAACCTGTTTTCTTCTCCAATTTATCGTAGGCCGCAACTGCTTCAGCATAGTTCTCAGCCATTGCTAACAATACTGCTTTGGAGTATAAATATTCCAGGTTATCAGGTTCCTTATTACTCAGCTCGGTATAAAGTTTAGCCGCGTCACTAAATTGCTGACGCTGACGATAAATTTCAGCCAGCAACAATTTGTACCATTTGTTTTTTGAGTTTAAGCTGATCGCCTTTTCGAGCAGGAGCGAAGCACTGGTTAAGTCTTTATTGGCAAAATGTATATTGGCCATTTCGTACATGGCCACATCTGAATTTGGATCGATTTCGAGACAGCGTGAAAAAATAGAAACCGCATTTTGAATATTCCCAAGCTTTTTCTGCTTTAAGCCTTCAATAAATAAATATTCAAATTCATTTTGCTGATCTTCCGAGAGGGTGTCTTCTTCCTTTTTTTCTTCAACGGTTTCTGTCTTTGTGCTGGTAACCACTTGTTTTTGAGTAGTTGAACAAGAAACCAAAACGATGCCCGACAACAAAAAATATGTCAGTTTTTTTAATATCATTTCAATCTTTAATTTTTTCCAGTATGCCCAAAACCTCCTGCTCCACGTTCTGTTTCTTCCAACAGTTCAACAGGTTTCCAGGCTACAGTTTCGTGTTTTGCAATCACCATTTGGCAAATGCGCTCACCATTATTGATTACAAATTCTTCGTTTGATAAATTAATCAGGATAATTTTAATTTCGCCACGATAATCAGCATCAATTGTTCCGGGAGTATTTAAAACGGTAATCCCTTTTTTTATTGCCAAGCCACTACGGGGTCTGATTTGAGCTTCGTGCCCAACCGGCAACTCTATAAACAAACCAGTAGGCACCAACATGCGTTCCAGCGGTTTTAAAACGATTGGTTCATCTAAATTTGCTCTCAAATCCATTCCTGCTGACAATGCTGTGCTGTAAGCCGGTAATTCATTTTTTGACTTATTAACTATTTTTACTTCCATAAGTTGCTTTTTTACAATCTGCAAAGATAGCTAAATATCGTAAGCTACATTGAGACTTTCCGCCATTAACAAATTTTAAACCTATTCGATAAAGAACAGTTCTTCCATTATTCGGTCTGAAATAAACAGCCCTTCGGTTGACAAGGTATAACTGCCATCATTCAAACAAAGATGTTTACTATCCAGGTATTTTTTTGCTTCATTTTTAAAATACTCAACAAATTTTTCGTCAAAGTTCTCCTTCAAGTAGATACTTGAAATACCCCATTTGGTACGAAGTGAAGTAATCATGTAATCGTTGTACTGGTCTTGCTCCGAAAGCACTTCCTGTTCGAAATAATCGTTATTCATTTCAATAGCTTGAAGATATTTTTTTAAATTCGAAACATTCCATCGCCTTGTTTGATGATCGTATGAATGAGCTGATGGCCCAAAACCCAGGTATTTTTTTCGTTCCCAGTAGGCTTTGTTGTGCTTTGAGTACAACTGATTGCGCGCAAAATTTGATATTTCATACTGCTCGAAACCAGCTTGTTGTAGCTGATTTAATAACAATTTAAATTGTTGAAGGCTCAGCTCGTCGGGTAACTCTTTAATTTTACCTGTTTTCAGGTAATCATAGAAAACCGTTCCTTCGTGATAGGTGAGGTGATAAGCCGAGATATGCTGCACATTCAATGAAAGTGCTTTTTTAATATTGTTTTCCCAATCTTCAAGTGTTTGATTGGGTAAGCCGTAAATTAAATCGATGCTGATATTAGTAATTCCAGCTTCTTGAGCTGCTCGAATGGATATTAAGGCTTGCTGACTGTTGTGCCTTCTATTCATGCTTTTCAGGTCGTGGTCATGAAAAGATTGTGTACCAATACTCAGTCGATTGATTGGCATTTCTTTTACTCCGTTTAAAAACTCTGGAGTTAGATCATCGGGATTAGCTTCCAAGGTAATCTCTGTGTCAGTTGATAGCTTATAGAGCTGATCAATTAAAGCTAAAATCTCATTAATCTCAGAAATTTTTAAAACTGACGGTGTTCCTCCACCAAAATATATGCTGGCTATTTCTTCCTGTTCAAGCTCACTTTTACGCCATTCTATTTCTTTTTTCAGTGCGGATAAAAAATCAATTTTCGCTCCAAAATCAGTTGTTTTGTAGAAATCACAATAATGACACTTGGTCTTGCAAAATGGAATATGAATATAAATTCCGGCCATAAAGCAGTCTTTCCTTTTCATTCTCCGACAGCCTGCCGGAAATTTGCCCTACATTTTAATCAGATCTTCGTGACCGTCCATATCATCAATAATTCTTTCAAGCGTTGTTTCGCGATAAAAAATTGACAGCTTCTCACGAACTTCTGAAAAACTCTTGTGGACCGGACAAGGTTGGCCTTGCTCATGATGTGTGGAGCATGGCTCCATACTGATTAAACAGTTTTTGAAAAAGTCCTCTCCATCAATGATGCTCACAATTTCATACAATGAAATATCACTTTTTTCTTTTCCCAAACCAAAACCACCGTTTGGACCTTTGGTAGAAACCAACACTTTCTGTTTAACGAGATTTTGTAGAATTTTTCCTAAAAAGGGAGTCGGAATACTTAAATCATTTGAAATCTTTTTAATTCCAATTTTAGTTCCTTCACCATCACTAAATTTTCCGAGATAGATTAACGCTCGGATCGCGTATTTACAAGTATTAGATAGCATAATATTATCTTTTATTTTTCCATTGTTGACTAAAAGATTCTCTGGAAAATGTTGGAAGAGATTTTTGATCCCCCATTGCATCTTTATTTAAGTTCCCAAGTTTATTTTTTGTAGTTCCGGTTACTAAATCTAACCGTTTCCGCTTCATAAAAGCATATTCAAAAGCTTTCATACCAATATTCCAGGATAGGGGGGAATCGCCATTTTTTACTGCATCGCGCCGGTTGTATAGCAACATATTGTGAAGTGGTATTTTTACCGGGCAAACTTCGGTACATTTACTACAAACCGAGCATGCTGAACTTAAATGATTATACTTGGAAAAACCTTTGAAAAAAGGTGTAATAATTGAGCCGATCGGACCACTATAAGTAGCGTCATAAGTGTATCCACCAACATTTCTATAGATTGGGCAGGCATTTAAACATGCTCCACAACGAATACATTTCAACGCTTCAAACTGGTCATCTTGCTGGTACAATTCCGTTCGTTTATTATCCAGCAAAATCACATACATTTTATCTGGCCCATCTTGCTCTTCCTGCCTTTTTGGTCCCGACACAATCGAATTATAAACTGTTATCTGCTGACCGGTGCCATGTGCTGCCAACAAAGGCCACATCAATCCTAAATCCGTCATACTCGGCACCACTTTTTCAATCCCGGCAATTACAATATGAATTTTGGGAAATGAAAAGGTCATCATTGCATTTCCTTCATTCTCGGTTAATGAAATTGCTCCTTTATCAGCAATTAAAAAATTAGCTCCTGTGACACCAATATCAGCTTTGGTAAACTTATTTCGAAGCAAGCCACGTACAAAACCAGTTATATATTCAGGAGTGCTTTTTTCTGGAGTATCAAACTTTTCATGAAAAAGATCAGCGATATCTTCTTTCGACTTGTGCATGGCCGGAGTTACGATGTGATAAGGCTTTTCGCCGGCTATTTGTACAATGTATTCGCCCAAATCGGTTTCCAACGACTCCACACCAACGGCTTCAACATGCTCATTTAAATCAATTTCCTCAGTGGTCATCGATTTACTTTTTACCAATAACTTCGCTTCATTATCTTTTAAAATTTTCTGAACCGATAGAATGGCTTCGTTGGCATCTTCGGCCCAAATCACTTCTGTTCCGTTGGCCTGACTATTTCTTTCAAATTCAATTAAATAATCAGCTAAATTATTGACGACCTTCGACTTTATATAGGATGCCCGTTCTTTGGCAAGATCTAAGTTGTCGTATCGCTTTTTACCACGATCAACAGCAGCATCATATTTCGACATATTAAATTTAATTGTCGCCCGATGTCGCATATCAAAAGCAATATTTTCAGAATCTTTTATGAAATTTCCTTTTTCCTTTGACATACTTAGCTCAATGGCATTTTATTAATTCGTCGTAAATGTCGTCCACCTTCAAAATCAGTTGAAAGAAAAGTTTTAACAATCATAATCGCTTCGTCGTCAGTGATAAAACGAGCTGGTAAAGCGCACACATTGGCATTATTATGAAGCCGCGCCAAAGCTGCAATTTCAGGTTTCCAACAAATGGCCGACCGAATATCCTGATGCTTATTGGCTGTCATGTTTATGCCATTTCCACTACCACAAAGCGAAATTCCAAAATCAAACTCCTTATTTTCAATGGCTTCTGCCATGGGATGTGCCCAATCCGGATAGTCAGAACTTTCAGCTGAAAAAGCACCAAAATCCTGATAAATTACCCCTTGTTCTTTCAAAAAATTCAACACCACCTGTTTTCTTTCATAGCCAGCATGGTCTGACGATAACGCAATCTTTAATTTATTCATTTTCACTAAAAATAGTCAAAAATAATACTTAAAAGTATTTATTTGGAATTCTTATTTAAGAAACTTTAAAATTTCTTTTTTTTCGATGCTAAAAATCAAACCTACAAAACCTAGCATGAATCCCGTGTGAACCGCATACATTCCAAAGGACGGAGAAATATTTAATATTTTGGCAAGGGAATAAATAGCTAATGCTACTAAAAAATAAAGTCCAATTCGTTTAAGTGGATAGTTGACCGGAAAATACTTTTGTCCAAAAAAGTACGAAAGTCCAGTCATTACAATAAAGCAAATTAACACGGCCCAAGCCGAAGCCACATATCCATATTGGGGTATAAAAACGAAATTTAAAACTAGTGTAATTACAGCGCCAACACCAGCGAAATAGGCGCCAAAACGTGTTTTATCAGTTAACTTGTACCAAAGCGACAGCGTATAGTAAATACCCAAAAACAAATTCGCCATCAAAACAATGGGAACAACATTTAAACCTGAATGATATCCCTTGTCAATAATTAGTTTTACAACGTCAATATACAAGCAAATGCCAAGGAAAATCAACAAACCAAAAATTACAAAATACTTCATTACAATGGCATAGCCTCGCTTATTATCTTCGGATTTCACCTGCGAAAAAAAGAATGGTTCAAAAGCATATCGAAACGCCTGGATAAACATATTCATCAAAACAGCCATTTTGTAGTTGGCACCATAAATTCCCAGTTGCGACATGGGATCTTGTTCCGGAGAAAGTAGCTTCGGAAGCAAAATTTTATCTATATTTTGATTGACCATTCCAGCCACTCCAACAATTAAAATAGGGAAAGAATACCAAATCATTTCCTTCAGCAACTTAGCATCAAATCTAAGCTTAATCCACATTTCAGGTAATAGCAATACAAAGTTTATTGCTGATGCTATCAGGTTGGAAATAATAACATAACCAACTCCAATTTCGGCCGAATATAGCAGATTTACCCAGCTATCAGGATTACTTTTTAACAAAGCCGGGCAAATACTTAAAAAGAAAATATTAAAGAAAACATTGAAGAAAATATTAATCAGCTTTAGCGTGGCAAATTTCACCGCCTTCGATTCAATTCGAAGTTTGGCAAACGGAATAGAAGTAAAGGCATCCAAGGCTAAAATAATAGCAATCCACTGAATATATTCGGGATGGTTTTGATAATCCATCCACTGCGCAATCGTATCAGAAAAGGTTAGAACAACCAATAAAAAAGATGCTGAAGTAATGAAAAGTGAAACCAATGTATTGGAATAAACTTGCTTTTTGTTCTTTTTATCGGAAGCATATCGGAAAAAACCGGTTTCCATTCCATAGGTTAAAATAACCAGCAAAAATGCCATGTATGCATATAAATTGGTAACAATACCAAATTGATCGGTCAGGAAAACATGCGAATAATAAGGAACCAGCCACCAATTTATAAAGCGGCCAACAATACTGCTCATTCCATAAATAGCAGTCTCTCCAGCAAGTTTTTTGAATGAATTCAAATCTTTGAAATTTTTTCAAAGATAGAGATTCATAAATGTTTTTTTTCATTCAAAAAGATTTTGTTTGATCTGAGTTCTTTCAAACTTTATGTATTTTTAAAAACTCAAAATAAAGCTCGTATAAAATGAAGTTGAAATTTTTTCTTTTAACACTAATAACGACACTTTTTATTGGTTGTATTTCATGCTCCAATACACCAAAAAGGTCACGGAAACCAGTAGCTAAAATTACCATTCACCCCAGAGCCAATAAGCATGTTTATGGTGACTCTATTACCATTTCAATCAGTATTAAAAACAAAGATGGCGAGCTGAAAGATTCAAAGCTTTATATTGATAATGAAATGATTAAAACCAGCAAACAATTGGATTTTTCATATTCAATTACTGAGCTCAATGAGCTGGGAAAACATAACATCAAAGTATTGGCTACCAAAACCGATGGAGTAGAAGGTGTTACCTTTAAAACCTTTGAAGTGGTTTCCGATATTGTTCCTGAAAATTACGGTTACGAAGTAGTAAAAACCTATCCTCATAGCACAGAACATTTTACGCAGGGACTCGAAATTCATGACAATAAATTTTACGAGAGTACAGGTGAAAATGGAAAATCAGGTATTTTTCAATTTGATTTAAACACCGGAAATGTGTTAAAATCATTTCACATGGAAGATCAATACTTCGGTGAAGGAATTACCATTTTTAATGATAAAATTTACCAGCTCACTTATAAAGCTCAAAAGGGATTCGTTTACGATTTAAATTCGTTTGCGCGCGTTGATTCCTTTATTTATAACACTTCGGAAGGTTGGGGATTAACTCACGACAATACCTACTTGATTAAAACAGATGGTTCGGAATTTCTTCATTTTATGGATCCGGAAACTTTTGAAGTTGTAAAAAAGATTCAGGTTTTCGATAATAAAGGACCTGTGAAATATTTAAATGAATTGGAGTTTCACAACGGAGAGCTTTACGCCAATATTTGGACAACTAACAAAGCGGTAAAAATCGATCCTAAAACTGGTAAAGTACTGGCTAATATTAATTTTGAAGGTTTATTATCAATCCTCGTTAATTCAGATGTTGATGTATTAAACGGCATAGCCATTCATCCTGATAATGGAAAAATGTATATTACCGGCAAACTTTGGCCAAAGCTTTTCGAAGTCAAACTTGTTAAAAAAGACTAGGTGAATCGCTATTTCCGTAATTGATTTTTCCTAAATGCTTGTAGGCACGTTCGGTTACTTCACGTCCACGAGGTGTTCGTTTGATAAAGCCTTCCTTAATTAAAAAAGGTTCGTAAACCTCCTCAATCGTTCCCGAATCTTCGCCCACAGCTGTCGATATTGTAGAAATACCAACCGGTCCACCTTTAAATTTATCGATAATGGTTGTCAAAATTCTATTATCCATTTCATCCAATCCATGTTTATCAATGTTTAACGCTTCGAGCGAAAAACGGGTGATCTCCAAATCAATTTTACCATTGCCTTTCACCTGAGCAAAATCTCGAACACGACGAAGTAAAGCATTGACAATACGAGGAGTACCACGACTTCTGCCTGCAATTTCGAGCGCTGCTTTTTCATCGATTTCTACATTCAATATTTTGGCCGAACGTTTTACAATACCAGTTAAAATACTCAAATCGTAATATTCAAAATGCGCGTTAATTCCAAAGCGTGCTCGTAGTGGACTTGTCAATAATCCTGATCGGGTAGTAGCTCCAATAAGTGTAAATGGGTTTAGCTCTAATTGAATTGAGCGGGCACTAGGGCCTTTATCAATGAGTATGTCAATTTTGTAGTCCTCCATAGCCGAATATAAATATTCTTCAACGATGGGGCTTAAACGGTGTATCTCATCGATAAATAGAACATCGCTCTCCTCCAAATTAGTTAAAAGCCCGGCCAAATCGCCTGGTTTATCTAAAACTGGTCCCGAAGTTAGCTTTAAACCGACTCCTAACTCATTGGAAATAATATTCGATAAAGTCGTTTTTCCTAATCCAGGTGGTCCGTGTAGTAAAACATGATCCAATGCTTCACCACGCATCTTTGCGGCTTGCACAAAAACCTTCAGATTTTCTACAATTTTCTTTTGACCTTTAAAATCATCAAAAGTCAATGGACGCAAACGCTTATCCAAATCAAAATCTTTCTCTGGAAAAGATTCGTCGTGAAGATCAATGGGATCGGACATAAAACTATGATTTTCTAAACGAACAAATATAGCTTTATTTCATGAAGAGTAGGAAGATCAAGCTTATTTTACAATTTCGAGTTCTTGAAAAATTTGATTTAGTTTTTCAATGTCAAACGGCTTTGCCATAAAATCATCCATACCATAGGAAATACATTTTTCACGATCATTGTCCATGGTATTCGCAGTCAGCGCAATAATAGGTGTTCGCGAATCTACCTTCATCTCTTTTTCCAGTCCCCTTATTTTAACCGTGGCTTCTAATCCATCCATTACTGGCATCATAATGTCCATCAAAATAACGTCGTACTTAGCTTCTTTGAATTTATCAATAGCTTCCAATCCATTATTCGCGATCGTAACATCGTGCTTGTATTTCTTCAAACTAAAAGTTACTATCCTTTGATTAAGCACATTATCCTCTACAAGCAATATTGAAAGTTTCTCCTCCATCAAAAATTAATTTAAGCTCTGTAAAGTTAATCCTTAATTTAGACAAAAGGAAACCCATTTTTCTGAAGAATTGCTTAACCCTTCTATTAATATTAAATATTTAAAGTTTAAAAAGAAGATGGTTATAATAATAGGCTGTTGATTACATGTATAATTTTTAATGCGAATGCTTGTTTTATATTGAAAGTGATTGTTGTTGTTGAGTTATTCACCATTTTCACACATAAATTAACTTTGATAGTCAAGTTTATATAGATTTAATTAACAATTGTTAATAGCAGTTTATATTGAATTCTTATTCGGTTAACGTGGACTTAAACTTGTTTATAATTTGAGTATCGAATCTCAAAAAGAAATCTTGTATGGGAAGTAAAAAATGATAAGCGAAATTAGCTTCCTGATTTAAAAATATAAATTTGCTTTTTTGTTTGTTATCAATTAACAAGAACTGGAAAGTAATTAACAATCTTTGGTAAAATTAATAGACTTAAGATTAACGCTTTAATATTTATGACCGAAAGCTACAAACAGCTTGTTGATAAGCTCAATTCTTACATCAGAAAGTATAACTTTTATCAATTTTTAAAAGGATTTATTTACTTTATAGTATTGATAATCAGTTATTATAATGTTATTTCACTGTTGGAGTATTTTAGCTATCTGTCGGCATCAGTACGCACATTCATCTTCTTTTTTACTTGTTTGTTGTTGGTGGGAGTCGCCGTTTTATTTTTTGTCATCCCCTTATTTCGGTTGATTGGCCTATTAAAAGGAATTAGTCACAAGCAAGCTTCAGTTTATATTTCACAGTATTTTCCCGAAATAAAAGACCGTCTATTAAATATTATTGAGCTGGAAGAAATAGGAGAGGAGACGGATCAAAAATTGGTTTGGGCAAGTATTGATGAAAAAATAGGTAAAATTAATTCAGTCCGTTTTTCTGATGCTGTTTCTTATAAAGGACTAAGAAAAATTATTGCGGTGTTTGTTACAGCGCTCATAATCGCTTTTTTATTGGCAAATGTATTTCCAGGATTATATATTGAAAGCTCAGAGCGTTTAATTGCCTATAATCGAGAGTTTGTAAAGCCATCACCTTTTGATTTTGAATTACTTAACGATAGTCTTCAGGTTAAAAAGGGAGATCGGTTAACCATTAAGGTGAAGTGTAAAGGGAGGAAGTTGCCTGAAGTGATGTACGTAAATATAGCAGGTTCTAATTTTATGATGAGTAAGAATGAACAAGTATTTTCTTATGAGTTTGAACATGTCAATAATAGTTTTCCAATTTATTTTACGGATTTAAATTTTCGGTCTGGCGACTATTCTATAGAAGTGTTGCCTGCTCCTTTAATTTCAAATTATAAGGTTCAGATTAAGCCTCCGGAATATACCGGATATGAAATTACTGAAGAAAGTATGCTGGGAGATCTGGAGGTGCCTTATGGTTCAACTATAACTTGGAAGTTTAATACTGCAGACACTGACTCCTTATTTTTTACGGTGAATGGTGAATCTCATAAAACTCAGTTGGTAGGTGATAATTATGAGTTTGAATATCAGGTTATAAATAAGGCAAATTACTCGATATCGCTTAAAAACGAGTATTTTAATTATCAGGATTTGCTGAGCTTCTCAATAGAGGTAATCCCCGATTTATATCCCGAAATTAAAGTTGTTCAATTGCGGGATTCAACTGATTTTACCCGTTTCTATTTTAAAGGAAACATAGGCGATGATTATGGCTTCCATACGTTAAATTATCATCTGGTTATTCATGAAAATGACAGCATCATTGAGTTACCGATTGTAAAAAATTTAAGTAAACAAGATTTTTATTATACGTACGATTTTAGCGATTTAGCACAGCTAGCTGATCGCGTGGATTATTATTTTTCGGTTTCGGATAATGACTACTTCCATAGCTACAAAGAAACCAGTTCTGAAATCTTTCAATTTGTTTTCCCTTCTGAGAATGAATTGGACAAGATGGATGATCAAAATTTTGAGAACTTGGAAAGCCTAATGGAAGAGAGCTTTAAGTTGAGTAATGAAATTCAGCAGTCAATTCAGGAGTTGAAGTTTAAAAGCCTGAGCGAGAAATCTTCCAATTGGGAAAAGCAGCAATTGGTATCTGAGATTTTAAATAAGAAAAATCGATTGGAGGATGTATTGAATCAGGTTCAGCAAAAAAATAAGGAGATGAATAATATGAAAAATTCATTCTCAGACGAGAAAGCTGAAATGGTTGAAAAACAAAAGCAAATTGAAGAATTACTGGAAGATGTTTTCAACGATGAGCTAAAAGAACTATTTGAAGAATTTAATAAGTTAGCTGAGGAGTTTGACCAATCGAAGTTTGATGAGCTTTCTAACAAATCAGAGATGTCGATGGATGATCTTTCGAAGCAGTTGGAAAGAAACTTGCAGATGCTGAAACGCATGAAGATTGAGCAAAAAGTTGAAGATGTAATAGAAACACTAACAGAGCTGGGGCAAAAGGAAAAGGAAAATGCTCAGCAGTTGGACGAACAAAGGAATTTTGAAGAGACCCTGTCGAAAGAGAATGATAACCAAGAAAAGTTGGAAATGATTAGTGAAGATTTAGATAAGGCACTTGAGCTGAATGAAACATTGGATAAGCCTATGAATTTACATCCGATGGATCGAGAGTTTGACAATATTAATACGAACTATGATGAAATAGGAGAGGATTTGGATCGCAAGCGAAAAAGCAAGGCTGTGGAGGAAATAGAAAATAATTCACGAAGTTTTGAGAGCGCTTCCTTTATGCTCAACCAGATGTTGGCCGCGAATCAGCAGAAACAAAGTATGGAAAATATACGCGATCTTCAACAAATTCTCGATAACCTGATCTATTTATCTTTACATCAGGAGCAATTACATGACGAAATTCGTGTGATTGATGAAAGCGATCCGCGTCTCTCAACGGTAAGAATATTACAAGATCGGTTGATTGGTCAGAGCAAGGTGGTTAAAGATTCTTTGTATGCATTAGCTGCGCGAACACCTGAAATAAGTAGTGTTGTAAGCAAGGAATTGGTGAGCCTGGAACTGGCTATGAGTAAGGCTGTAGACGAGCTCGAAGAAAGTCGGTTGAGCACCGCTCTCCGAAATCAGCAAATGGCAATTACAGCAGCTAACAACATGGCGTTGTTTTTAAACGAGGCACTTGAAAACCTTCAAAAGCAAATGGCTAATTCAATGCCCGGAGATCAACAGTGTGATAAACCAGGTTCCGGAAAAGGTGAAAATTTAAATATGCTCAAGCAATCGCAACAAAACTTGAAACAGCAATTGCAGCAAATGATTGAGCAAATGAAAAGTGGTCAGTCGGGAAATATGAGCAAGGAAATTGGACAAACCTTAGCTCAGCAGGAGATGATGCAGCAAATGATTCGTGATTTGATGATGAACTCTGATGTAGGGAGCGCAGCCAAAGAACAATTAAAGCAAATTAACCAGTTATTGGAGATGAATAATATTGATTTGGCGAATAAGAATATAACGACTTCGATGATCAACAGGCAGAATATGATTTTAAATAAGTTGCTGAAAGCTGAAAACGCTGAAATGGAGAGAAATGTAGATGATGAGCGGGAGTCGAAGACGATTGATGAGAGTTTTTATAGTAACCCAATTGAATTTTTTGAGTATAAAAAGCAGGATAAGGAATTTATTGATGATATTCAGCGTAATAATTTCCAGTTGCGGATTTTTTACGACAAAAAGTATAAGGACTATCTAAACAAACTAATCGAGGAAAATTGAAGCGAGCGCATAGTATACCATCTCATTTAACCTATTTGTATGATGTGGAGATTTTTCTCCAAACTTTCATTAAAGAAGCAGGTCTGTCTGATATACAATATGGTTCAATTGTTTTGAGTGTTTGTGAATCAGTGAATAATGCCATTACTCACGGAAACCAGCACGATATTACTAAAAAAGTTGATATTAGGTTAGAGTGTTGTCAAAAGGAATTGAAGATTGAAATAGAAGACCAAGGGGATGGGTTTGACGTAGATAGTATTCAGGATCCGACAGAAGTGAAAAATTTAAAAAATGAACGGGGACGGGGAATCTTCATTATTCGTAATTTAGCCGACGAAGTTAGATTCGAGAATAAAGGATCGTTAGTGAAAATTAAATTTAAACTGAGCAGTGAGCATCAACTTTTACTTTGAGGATGTTGAAGAGTTTCAACTAAACTTACCAAAATCCGAGGATTGGATTAGAAATACCATTTTAAATGAAGGAAAACAAAGCGGAGAAATCAGCTTTATTTTTTGTAGTGATGACTATTTATTGGACATTAATCGGCAGTATCTGGATCACGATTATTATACCGATATCATAACCTTCGATTACGTGGAAGGGAATTTGATATCCGGCGATATTTTTATCAGTATTGATCGCGTTAAAGAGAACGCCGATGTTTTTAAGGTCAGCTTTGAAAATGAGCTAAACAGAATCATCATTCACGGTGTTTTACACTTACTTGGATACAAAGACAAAGATTCAACGCAAAAAGAGGTAATGACTGGTAAAGAGGATTATTATCTTCAGAAGTTTTAGTCTTTTCATATTCAAGCTTTTCTATTAATTTTGCCGTCTAATTTTTTTTTTATGATGTTACCATTTTATGACGTAATAGTAGTGGGAGGTGGGCACGCCGGTTGCGAAGCCGCAACGGCAGCAGCAAATTTGGGATCGAAAACATTGCTCATAACCATGGACATGGGAAAATATGCTCAAATGTCTTGTAATCCAGCAATTGGTGGAATTGCCAAAGGCCAAATAGTTCGTGAAATTGATGCCCTGGGAGGACAAACCGGAATTGTAGCTGATATGTCGTCCATCCAGTTTCGAATGTTGAATCGGTCGAAAGGGCCAGCTATGTGGAGTCCTCGTGTACAAAGCGATCGGTTTCGTTTTTCCGAATACTGGAGAAATATATTAGAAAATACTGATAATTTAGATTTGTGGCAGGATGCTGTCATTCATCTTGTAATTGAGGACGGCGTCGTAAAAGGTGTCCAAACTAAAATTGGTGTTGAGTTTCAATCTAAGACAGTGATTTTGACTAACGGAACCTTCTTAAATGGTTTGATGCATATTGGCCAAGCGAAGATGGAAGGTGGTCGGATAGGAGAGTCTGCGGCGTATTTTATTAGTGATCAGCTGCGGGAAGCTGGCTTTAAGACGGGACGATTGAAAACCGGAACACCAGTTCGAATTGATGGACGCTCTATTGATTTTTCAAAGCTTACCGAGCAGGAAGGAGATGAGGGACATTATAAATTTTCCTATTTTCCTGAAGTAAAATCGAAGTTGAAGAAACGTAGTTGCTGGATTACTTATACATCTCCTGAAGTGCATAAGGCGTTGGAAGAAGGATTTGAGGATTCTCCTATGTACGACGGTACGATTCAAAGTACAGGTCCTCGTTATTGTCCGAGTATTGAATCAAAATTGGTAACTTTTGCAGCGAAGCAACAACATCAATTGTTTCTTGAGCCGGAAGGAGAAACGACGCATGAGTTCTATTTAAATGGCTTTTCCTCGTCGTTACCCTGGCAGGTACAATATAAAGCGTTGCGCTTGATAGAAGGTTTTGAAAATGCAAAAATTTACCGCCCGGGATATGCCATCGAATATGACTACTTTGATCCAACACAGTTGTATCATACTTTGGAAACAAAGTATATCAAGAATCTGTATTTCGGTGGCCAGATTAATGGAACTACCGGATATGAAGAAGCGGCAGCGCAAGGAATTATGTCTGGGATTAACGCTCATTTAAAGGCACAGGGTAAGCCCGAATTTACACTTGGCAGGAATGAGGCGTACATTGGTGTTTTAGTCGATGATTTGGTAACAAAGGGAGTGGATGAGCCTTATCGTATGTTTACTTCGAGAGCCGAATATAGAATCTTATTGCGGCAGGATGATGCAGATGTGCGGTTAACGCCAAAAGCATTTGAACTCGGATTGGCTTCGAGAGAGCGGTTGGCTTTATTGAACGAGAAAATCAAATTACGTGATGAGATTATAGAGTTTGTTTCTAATTTTTCAATTAAGCCACAATTTATCAATGAAGTTTTAGAGGTTAAAAATACCTCACCTTTGAGACAAGGTGTAAAACTAAAAGATGTAATTTCGCGTCCTCAAATTTCTATTTTTGATGTAATCGATCCGGTAGTACCTTTCAAAAAAATGCTCCAGATTATTCCCGAAAATAGATATGAGGAGATCTTGGAATCAGCTGAAATTTTGATTAAGTATTCGGGCTATATTGAACGGGAAAAGTTGATGGCGGAGAAGTTCAAACGGCTCGAAAATATCAATATTGAAGATAAATTTGACTACGAAAGTATCCACACAATATCAACAGAGGCACGCCAAAAATTGACTCGAATTAAGCCACAAACTATTGGGCAGGCCAGTCGGATATCCGGGGTGAATCCGTCGGATATCAATGTGCTTTTAGTCATGTTAGGACGCTAATGTTCCACGTGGAACAAAAAGATAGAATTAACCTATGAATTTAAAAGAAACCATCAGGGATATTCCTGATTATCCTGAAAAAGGAATTAATTTCAAGGATATTACGACAATGTTAAAAGAGCCTGAAGCTTTTAATTACGTCGTTGATCAAGTGCATGAAAACTTCAAAAATAAAGGAATTACTAAAATTGTTTCATTGGAATCTCGTGGTTTTATCGTCGGTGGTGCAGTTGCTTATTTGCTGAATGCAGGTTTTGTTCCGGTGCGTAAAAAGGGAAAATTGCCAGCTGAAACAATACAAGAGTCCTATGAACTGGAGTATGGTTCTGATGTGATTGAGATGCATGCCGATGCCTTAAATGAAGATGATGTTGTTTTGATTCACGACGATCTTTTGGCTACCGGAGGAACTGCTTTGGCAGCTCTGAATTTGGTGCAAAAAATGAATGTGAGGAAAGTCTATTTTTCCTTTATTTGCGATTTGAAATTTATCGCTAACGGAAAGAAAAAGTTACTTTCAAATTACGAAACACATACCTTGGTTGAGTATTAAGATTTCTTTGTGAAGTGAAATATTCATCCGTAAATAGAAATATTAAAGAGCTGAAAAAGCAGGTTTCGGTGCTTCCTGATAAGCCTGGAATTTACCAATATTTCGACAATACGGGGAAGATTATTTATGTAGGCAAAGCGAAAAGCCTCAAGAAAAGAGTCTCGTCTTATTTTTCAAAAAGTCATGAAAATAGAAAAACAGCACTCCTTGTTCGGGCAATTGCTGACATTAAACATTTGGTCGTTGAGACGGAACAGGATGCCCTTTTGTTGGAAAATAACCTCATCAAAAAATACCAGCCGCGGTATAATATCCGGTTAAAAGATGATAAAACCTACCCCTGGATTGTAATCAAAAATGAGCCTTTCCCACGCGTTTTTCAAACCCGAAATGTTATTCGCGACGGGTCTCAGTATTTTGGTCCGTACACTTCGGTAATGACAGTTCGAACATTACTTGAACTTTTCAGAAAGCTCTATAAACTTCGCACCTGTAAGTACAATCTTTCAAAAGAAAATATCAATAGTGGAAAACTAAAAGTGTGTTTGGAATATCATATAGGAAACTGTTTAGGGCCGTGTGAAGGATATCAAGCCGAAGAAGATTACAAAAAATATATCGATGAAATTCGTAATATTTTGAAAGGTAATATTGCGATTGTGATCAACTATTTGCGAGAGTTAATGCAGCAATATGCTGAAAATTTTAAGTTTGAAGAGGCGAATGAGGTTAAGGAAAAGCTCCATATTTTAGAGAAATTTCAGAATCGATCAACCGTTGTTAGTTCAACAATTACTGACGTGGATGTTTTTTCAATTGATGTGGTGGAGAAAGCTGCTTTTGTAAATTACCTGAAAGTGATTAATGGTGCCATCGTACAAACCTATACGACTGAAATAAAAAAGGCGTTGGACGAATCAAAAGAAGAGCTGTTGGAGTATGCAATTGTCGATATCCGACAAAAAATATTTTCAAATGCCAAAGAATTGTTAGTTCCATTTCAGCCTGAATTTGAAATGGAAAACGTCAATTTTAGAGTTCCGGTGAGGGGAGATAAGAAGAAATTGCTGGATTTATCACTTCGAAATGCGAAGTATTTTAGACTCGAAAAAGAGAAGCAGCAAATTTTAGCCAAGCCTAAAGATAACACCAAGCGTATTTTGGAAACAATTAAAAAGGATCTGCAGTTAAAAGAATTGCCGGTTCATATCGAGTGTTTCGATAATTCGAATTTACAAGGAACAAATCCTGTTGCTGCTTGCGTAGTTTTTAAAAATGGTAAGCCAGCAAAAAAGGAGTATCGTCATTTTCACGTAAAGACGGTGGAGGGACCAAACGATTTTGCATCGATGGAGGAAATTGTTTACCGCCGCTATAAGAGATTGATTGAGGAGGAAAAATCGTTGCCGCAACTAGTTATTATAGATGGCGGAAAAGGGCAGTTGGGAATGGCGTTGAATGCACTTGAAAAATTAAATTTGAGAGGAAAGATTTCAATAATTGGAATTGCGAAAAAGTTGGAAGAAATATTTTTCCCAGGAGATTCTGTTCCGGTATATTTAGATAAAAGTTCGGAAAGTTTAAAAGTGATTCAATTTGCCCGGGATGAAGCTCACCGTTTTGGAATTACTTTTCATCGTCAATTACGTTCGAAGAATTTTATTAAATCAGAGCTAGAAGAAATTCCCGGGATCGGGGAGAAGACTGTTCAGTTACTTTTGAAGCGGTTTAAAAGCCTTGAGAATTTAAAAAATCAACCCTACGGTACAGTTGCGAATGAAATAGGCGATTCTAAGGCGGTTAAAATATTCGATTATTTTAAGCTAAAGCGTTGAAATAGAATTTTATATTCTTTAAATATCCATCAAAAAAATATATCTGTTTCAAAGTCGATCTAGATTAATTTCTGTACTTTTCGTCTTGATTTAATAGTCCGAGGTAAGAATAGTAACGACTTTCAGCAATTTCACCTTCCTGAACATATTTTTTAACTTCGCAACCCGGTTCGTGAGTATGGGTACAATTGTAGTATTGGCATTTTTCGAGCAACTTGAAAATTTCAGGAAAATAATGTGAGATCTCTTCTTTTTCCATTTCGAGCAAACCAAAACCTTTTATTCCTGGTGTGTCAATAATGTAACCTCCAAAACTCAATTCAAACATTTCAGAAAAAGTAGTTGTATGTTTTCCTGTTTGGTGGTAATCTGAAATTTCGCGAGTTTTTAAATTTAGTGTGGGTTCAACAGTATTAATCAAGGTTGATTTACCGACACCGGAATGACCAGCAAAAACATTGGTTTTGTTTTCCATCCAACTTTTTAGCGTATCCATCCCAATATTTTTTTTGGTTGACGTTTTCAAACAACGGTAACCAATATTTTGGTACAGATCGATCAATTCATCCAAATGCTTAGTTTGGTCAATATGGTAGCGGTCAATTTTGTTAAAAATCAACGTGCAGGGAATACGGTAAGCTTCGGCCGAGGCTAAAAAGCGGTCGATAAAAGTGGTGGTGGTAACCGGATAGTTAATGGTAACTACCAAAAAAGCCTGATCAATATTAGCAGCAATAATATGGGATTGTTTCGAAAGGTTAGGCGATTTACGAATAATGTAGTTTTTCCTTTCTAATATCTTAGTAATCAGTCCATTGATTATGTTTTTGTTGTCTTCTGATTCTTCTTCAACCATTTTGTATTCAACATGGTCGCCTACTGCAATCGGATTGGTACTTTTAATCCCTTTCAAACGGAAGTTTCCTTTGATCTTGCATTCCACTTTCTCACCATTTTCTGATTGTACGGTGTACCAGCTGCCTGTCGATTTTATGACAATTCCTTTATTCAATTTCTGCAATTTTTATAGTGAAGAATGTTTATCTTTCGATCTGTAAGATAATTCAAAATTAAGAAAAATTGTGAAACGTATTTTAAGTTACAATGTGAATGGTATTCGGGCAGCCATAAAAAAGAATTTTATAGGGTGGTTAGAGGACGAAAATCCGGATATTATTTGTTTGCAGGAAACTAAAGCTCAACCTGGTCAAATGAGTGAGGAGGCTTTTGCGGAAATAGGTTATCAGATTTACGCTTATTCGGCCGTAAAGAAAGGATATAGTGGCGTTGCCATTCTTTGTAAGGAGAAACCGGATCATGTGGAGTACGGAATGGGAAACGAAAAGTATGATACAGAAGGAAGGGTGATTAGAGCCGATTTTGGCGATTTAAGCGTGATAAGTGCTTATTTCCCGTCGGGAACTACCGGAGGCCCCAGACAGGCTTATAAAATGGATTTTCTGGCCGATTTTCATGCTTATTTAAATGAACTGAGGAAAACACGTCCAAATTTGGTTGTTTCGGGCGATTATAATATTTGTCGATTGTGGATTGATATTCATAATCCTGAAAAGCAGCAAAACACATCCGGCTTTTTGCCCGAAGAAAGAGAATGGTTTCAACAATTTGTTGATGACGGTTATTGTGATAGTTTTCGTGAGATTGTTCAGGAGCCGTATCAATACTCTTGGTGGAGCTATCGGGCCGGATCGCGAGCACGAAATAAGGGATGGCGGATTGACTATCATATGCTAAGCGAACCTCTGAAAAGCACCATTTCAAGCGCTGGAATACTGGCACAGGTTGTTCATTCAGATCATTGTCCGGTTTGGGTTGAATTGGATGTTTAGCGATAAAATGTTTCACGTGGAAACAGGACGGATTTAGCTAAATGGAGCTGGTCACTGTCGTACTGAACTCGTTTCAGGAACTGTTTTAATGTCGAATATGGCTTCATAAAATATGCTGAAATCAATTCAACATGGCTCTTAGTTGCCTTTTGAAAAATTCGTAAACTTTATCAAAAAGTTAAATAAATTACTTATTCCCAATCTAAAATAATTTTTCCACAGCTCCCATCTTCCATAATGTCAAATGCGTTTTGGAAATCATCAGCTTTCATCCGGTGGGTAATTACAGGCATAATGTTTAAGCCCGATGTTAGCATCATTTCCATTTGATACCAGGTTTCATACATTTCGCGACCGTAGATACCTTTCAACGTCAGCCCTTTAAAAATAAGTTTGCTCCAGTTGATTTGGGTACTTTCAGGCAGTAGCCCGAGCAATGAAATTTTTCCGCCATTGTACATGTTTTTTACCATATCTTTAAAAGCGATGGGTGAACCACTGCATTCCAAGCCAATATCGAAACCGGCCACCATTCCCAAACTGCCCATGGCATTGTGAATACTTTCTTTAGTTGGATCAATAACTTTGGTGGCGCCCATTTTTCGGGCTAGATCACGGCGGTAACTGCTCAGGTCGGTACCAACAATATTCCGGGCCCCGGCGAATTTGCTCACCGCAGTTGCCATTGCTCCAATAGGGCCACCAATGCCGGTTATCAGCACATCTTCGCCTAAAAGCGGGAAGGAGAGAGCCGTGTGTGTTGCATTGCCCAGCGGATCCATAATAGCCATGATTTCATCAGGAATGGAAGGATCCACTTTTAACACGTTTTTGTCTGGTACGGAAATGTATTCAGCAAAACCACCATCGCGTTGAACACCAATTCCGAGTGTATGATCGCAAATATGCTGACGACCCCGACGGCAATTACGGCAAAATCCGCAGGAAATATGGCCTTCAACAGTCACTCGCTCACCCACGTGAACTCGATCAACTTCTGAGCCTGTTTCAACCACTTCGCCCATATATTCGTGACCAATGACCACTGGCGTTTTAATTGTATTTTGAGCCCACTCGTCCCATTTGTATATGTGTAGATCGGTGCCACAAACAGCAGCCTTCTTTATTTTGATTAAGACATCGTTGTGTCCAACTTTGGGCATCGGAACCTCTTCCATCCAAAGACCACGTTCGGGTTTACTTTTTATAATTGCTTTCATCCGTTCATAATTTTGATTTTCATTTGCAACGTATGGAACTCTCGATGAAATTTAATCATGCTTGTTTGTGAAATATCGCAGATTAAATTTCATGTTTGTTTCATAAACAATCCCTTGATTTTGCCTAGCAAGTTAGGGCAATTTGAAGGGAAAATATAGAATGAATATCATGTTTCTGAACCGTATAAATCAAAAAAAAGCCTCCCAAAACTGAGAGGCTGAATGTATAATGATTACGCTAAAAATTAGTGCGAGTGTCCGTGAAAATAGCTGTGGGCAAATTTATCCAGCGTTGAACGCAGTTTTTCAATTACTTCCAAATCGGTGCTTTGCTTGGCTTTCATCGAAAACACAAGTAAATGATGTAACAAAGCCAGTTGATTGGTGTATTTGGCGTAAGCTTCAACATCAGTAGGATCGACCGGTTTAATTCGTTGGTGTAAGAAATATTGACTTACAATGTCCTGAATTTTCGTAGCATGCTCTTCTTTATTCATCACCCAACGGACCAGCTGGTTGTAATTTTTATCACCGGCCTTTGACAGCTCATTGATCTGGTTCATTGATTTCTCGAGGGTTGTGATGTGCTCTGAAATTTGTTCGATACGGAGGGAATCACCATAGATTCCACAAGGAATTTCGCAATGGGCGTAACTTTTTAGGTTGAAGGTAATAAGGCTAAGAAATAGCACTAGAATAATTGATCTTTTCATGGTATAATCATTTAACTATTATACCAATAGAACAAGTTGATATCAAAGTGGTTTAAAATATTAAAACGATTGAAATAAAAAACGTTTTGTTTTTTATTTTAGTTCCCAGCTAAAGCCGTCTTTGGTGTCTTTTACTTCAAAGCCTAATTTGGACAATTCGTCGCGAATTTTATCAGAGGTTGCCCAATCTTTATTGGCTTTGGCTTCCATGCGTAACTGCAATAACAAATCGATGGCATGCTCATAAGCTTTGTTATTAGAGCTGCTTTGTTCTTCAGCCTTTTTCAAGCCAAATAGTTCGAAAATAAAGGTGTTGTATAAACTTTTGAGCTGTTCCAGATCCCCGGCCGAAATACTTGCTTTCCCATCAGCAATAGAATTGATCATTTTTACCCCATCAAACAAATGGGCAATGGCAATCGGACTGTTAAGATCATCATTCATTGCCTCGTAGCATTTGTCGCCAATTGATTTCACATCAACTGTCGAATCGGCTTTAGCTTCCAGTTTATCGAGAGTTTCAATGGCTTTTAGCAGACGTTCCATTCCTTTCTCAGCGGCTTGCAGTGCTTCATTCGAAAAATCAAGTGTGCTGCGATAGTGTGCCATCAGCATAAAAAAGCGGATGGTCATTGGGTTGTAAGCCTTTTCCAACAACGAATGCTTGCCGGTAAAAAATTCTTCCAACGAAATGGCATTGCCCAACGATTTTCCCATTTTTTGGCCGTTCAGTGTAATCATGTTGTTGTGCATCCAATAGCGCACGGCATCTTTCCCATGGGCAGCTTTTGCCTGAGCAATTTCTGCTTCGTGGTGAGGAAAAGTCAAGTCCATTCCACCCCCATGAATATCGAAGGTTTCACCTAAATATTTGCAGCTCATGGCAGTACATTCAAGATGCCATCCCGGGAAGCCGTCGCTCCATTTGGAAGGCCAACGCATGATGTGTTCGGGAGAAGCTTTTTTCCAAATGGCAAAATCCAAGGACGAACGTTTTTCATCCTGTCCGTCTAGCACTCGCGTATTGCATTGCAGATCTTCAATTTTGCGCCCCGATAGTTCGCCATAAGGATAGTCTTTGGCATATTTTTCGACATCGAAATAAACTGATCCGTTACTTTCGTAGGCGTATCCTGCGGCCAATATTTGCTCAACCGTTTGTATTTGCTCAATGATGTGGCCGGTTGCACGTGGCTCAATGCTTGGTGGCAAGGCATTCAGCATTTGCATGTTTTTGTGGTAGTCGTTCGTGTAAATCTGAACAACTTCCATGGGCTCCAACTCATCCAGTCGGGCTTTTTTTGCAATTTTATCTTCCCCTTCATCCGCATCGTTAGCCAGGTGACCCACATCGGTTATGTTGCGCACATAGCGAACTTTATAGCCAATGTGTTTCAAGTAGCGAAACAATAAATCGTAAGTAACAGCCGGACGCGCATGTCCCAAATGGGCTTTTCCATAAACAGTAGGTCCGCAAACATACAAGCCAACCTTACCGGTGTGAAGGGGTTCAAAAACTTCCTTTTTGCGTGATAATGTATTGTAAATCTGTAGCTGATTTTCCATTGATTCCAGAAATTTGAGCAAAGGTAGAAAATTTCTGCTGAACGAGTGTGCTTTGAATGCCATACAGCCACTCTTAGAATGAGCTTATTAATCACTTAGTTTCCCAATCATTTTTTTAGGAGCCACCCACTCATCAAATTCGTCAGCTGTCAGCAATTCCAATTCAACAGCTGTTTCTTTTAAGGTTTTGTTTTCAGCATGCGCTTTTTTTGCAATTTTGGCGGCATTCTCATAGCCTATGTGGGTGTTTAGTGCTGTTACCAACATCAATGAGTTATTTAAATGCTCTTCAATTCGGGATTGATTGGGCTCAATTCCAACCGCGCAATTGTCATTAAATGCCTGGCAGGCATCGCCCAATAAATTGGCTGATTGCAGAAAAGAATTGATCATGACCGGCTTAAACACATTCAGCTCGAATTGTCCGTTTGAGCCGGCAATGGAAATGGTGGTGTCGTTTCCCATAATTTGAGCACAGACCATGGTGAGTGCCTCTACCTGAGTTGGGTTCACTTTCCCAGGCATAATGGAAGAGCCGGGTTCGTTCGCAGGTATGGTGATTTCTCCAATTCCCGAGCGAGGACCGGATGCCAGCAGGCGAATGTCGTTGGCAATTTTCATTAAGCTGACGGCAAATTGTTTTAACGCCCCGTGCGATTCGACAATAGCATCGTGTGCAGCCAATGATTCAAACTTGTTTTCGGCCGTTACAAAGGGTAGGCCGGTTAATTCGGCAATGGTTTTCGCCACGTCTTCAGCATAACCATCTGGCGTATTCAGCCCGGTGCCAACAGCTGTTCCTCCCAGTGCCAATTCTGACAGGTGTGGGAGCGTATTTTTCAGAGCTTTTAAGCCATGATTGAGTTGAGAAACATAACCCGAAAACTCTTGCCCAAGGGTGAGGGGAGTGGCATCCATCCAGTGGGTGCGCCCAATTTTTACGACCTCCATCATTTGGACCGATTTCTCTTTTAGAATATCTCGCAAAAGCTCAATGTTGGGGATGGTGTGTTCCACTAGTTTTTTATAGGCAGCAATATGCATGGCTGTTGGAAAAGTGTCGTTTGACGATTGCGATTTGTTGACATCATCATTGGGGTGAATGAATCGGTCGCCTTCATCCAACTTATTGCCGGCTAGAACATGCGCTCGGTTGGAAACGACTTCATTCACGTTCATATTGCTCTGTGTTCCTGATCCGGTTTGCCAAACCACCAGTGGAAACTCATCATCTAATTTTCCGGCAATAATTTCATCGCACACGTGTTGGATCATTCTGCTTTTTTCGTTGGGTAAGACACCCAGCTTTTCGTTGGTGATAGCCGCTGCTTTTTTCAGAAAACCGAACGCATGAATAATTTCAATAGGCATACTGGCTGCAGGGCCAATTGGGAAATTCTGAACAGAGCGTTGGGTTTGCGCTCCCCAGTATTTATCTGCAGGAACTTTCACTTCGCCAAGTGTGTCTTTTTCAATTCGATATTTCATAGCAATTGTATTCATTGTTTTCAACTACTACTACACTCAAAAGGTTAAGTTTGTTTGATTTTTTAGCGACTAATTTAGTCCCATAAAATTGGAAATAGCGATGAGTACAGGATAGATTGGAGAATCGGCTAAGCAAATCTGGCAGTGGTTAAACGAAAACAAACATTCAACCAGATCGGTGAAGAGGTGAAAGACCAAGCCGATACCAATGATGTTGAAAGGTTTGAGAAAGAACAACAATATAACATAGCCAGCCATGGCGTAATAGGAGTGTATTGGGTGAAAATCAATACTGTGGCGGTTGGCCTAAAATTGGTGTTACCAGTAGGTGATTGAGGTCAACCAACATGGTTAGGAGTAGAATGAGGTATACTCTTTTCCATTCGTTTCGGAAGAAAATTCAGGAAATAGCCAGCGGAAAAACCAAGTGTAAGAAGTAGTGCGTAAAAACTTGCATGGGTGCTTTGAGCTTATTTTCTTTATCTAACTTTTTAAGAAGAAGTGAAAAACGCTGTAAGTTATTCAATTTAATCAATCGGAGATTACGCGCATGTTGATTTTTTGGTCACAGGCTTTTCCCTATCTTCCCAGCTTTAATTTAAAATACAATATAATGCAACGAAAGGTTTATTACTTGTCGACTTGTGACACTTGTCGACGGATCATGAAAGAAGTAGGCGTTGACGATAGTTTTGAGCAGCAAGACATTAAGTTTAGCCCGGTAACCGAATATCAAGTGGAGGCGTTGTACAAGTACACAGGCAGTTACGAAGCGCTTATTAATAAACGGGCTCGTAAGTTGAAAGGAGTGTTGGCTGAAAATCCGATATCGGGTGATGCTGATTACAAAAAATTATTGCTGATGGACTATACTTTTTTGAAGCGACCAGTATTTGAAATTAATGGTCAATTGTTCGTTGGAAATGCCTCCAAAGTGGTTGAGGAAATCAAAGAAGCTTTAGGTCGATGATCAATTAACTCCAACGATCAAGCGGTTTTAGTCGCTGGATCGTTCAGAATTGCTTTCTTGATTATTCAGGGTTTACACGACTTTGATTAAGTTCTCTTTCTGTTTTGACAATTGTCCAAAAACAGAAGTATTGAGTTGGTTTCGTTCCAGAATGGCTTTCACTTCCTTCAGCGAGCTTTCCTCTACTGCAATTAGTAATCCTCCGGATGTTTGTGGGTCGCAAAGTAGCAACTTATCATCTTCCGACTTTAATTTTATGCGGCAACCATAACTGTCCCAATTGCGATGAGTGCCACCGGGAATACAGCCTTGCGCAATGTATTCGGCCATTTCATCAAAGCGTGGAATTTTGTCCAGCTCAATTTCTGCTGATAAGTTGCTTCCCTCGCACAACTCCGTTAAATGCCCCAACAGTCCAAACCCGGTCACATCGGTCATTGCTTTTAAACCTGGTATGGTGGCTAGTTCTGCTCCAACTTTATTTAGTTTCATCATCGAGTCCGGAGCAATCTGGCTATGTTCAGGCTTTAATTTTCCATTTTTCTGAGCGGTAGTTAAAATACCAACGCCCAGTGGTTTGGTTAAAAGCAAGTGGCAACCTTCGGTGGCCGTATCGTTTTGTTTGAGCTGATCGATAGCAACTTGCCCGGTAACGGCCAGCCCGAAAATTGGCTCGGGACTATCGATGCTATGGCCACCAGCCAGCGGAATGCCCGCTTCGATACAGGATTGTCGGCCACCATCTAAAACCTGTTGGGCGATTTCCGGAGCTAATTGATTAACCGGCCAACCCAAAATAGCAATGGCCAGCAATGGTTTTCCACCCATGGCATACACGTCACTGATGGCATTGGCAGCCGCAATTTTACCGAAAGTAAATGGATCATCAACAATGGGCATAAAAAAGTCGGTTGTGCTAATAATGGCTGTCCCGTTCTGCATGTCGTAAACAGCCGCATCATCCCTACTATCGTTGCCTACAAGTAAGTTCCGATGTTCGACGGTAGCTAGCTGGCTTTGTAAAATGGTGCTTAAAACTTTAGGTGATATTTTGCAGCCACAACCGGCACCATGACTATATTTCGTGAGCTTGATTTCGTTCATATTCTTCTGTAAATTTTATAAGGATTTGAGCATTTATCTGCATATCAATCTTCGAAAGTTTTATCCGATGTACCTTTGTTGTTTCGCGATGTTCAACCCCTTTTTTGTATGCTTTATCGTAATATTGAAGCGCAATCATTGCGACTTTAAAATAGTTGTTTTCAGCCAGGTAATCATGTGCCAGTTTTACATTTTGTCCGCCTAACCTTTTGCTTATTCCATTGATAGCTGAAGCTAGCAATTCGTTTCCAAAGGAGGCGTAATCACCAACCAGAAATTTTGCACGTTCAGCTTTGGGGATATCAATAAAATAAACCGATTGTTCGCGAATTTGACGAAAAAGTACAATGGGTATTTTTACTCGTCCAATATTGTGGCTTTCATCTTCCATCCAGATTGGTTTGTTTAAATTAAGTCGGCTGAACTCTAGGTGCAGATGGTTTTCAAACTGCTCAACGGTTGGTTGAGCAACTTCGCCAATTGCTCCAAAAGCCGATCCTTTGTGGTGAGCCAATCCTTCCAGGTCGATAACTTGCTGTCCCATTTTTTTTATTTTGTGAAGCAGTTGTGTTTTTCCGCTACCCGTGTAGCCTCCCAATACCCGAAGTTGAAAGGGCTGGTCAAAGAAACTTAACACATAATTCCGGTATGCTTTATATCCTCCTGTAATAAGATACACTTCATCAAAACCATTTTTATGTAGATGCTCGGCAAACGATTGGCTACGCATGCCGCCCCGCCAGCAGTGTACGGCAACAGCTGATTTTCCGGCAACCTTGCGACTTTCGCTGATAAACCAATCCAGCTTTGGTGTGACGTATTTGTAACCCAGTTCAATGGCTTTTTCGCGAGATTGTCGCACGTAAACCGTTCCAACATCTGCACGTTCTTCATTTGAAAAGAGTGCAATATTTGTTGCTCCAGGAATATGGCCTTTGTCATATTCTCCGGGCGAACGAACATCAATCAGAGGCTGTGGGTGCTCCTGAGCAAAATAATCACCGATATTGATTTTGGTTATCATGGGTGCAAAAGTAGCTGATTTTTTTCATCCCTCTAGCGGTTTTAAACCGTTGGAGGGGTTTCAGCATGAATTCTAATCTTAAGCATACTTATTCCTTGATAATTATCACTTTTGACATTACATTTGCATCAATTTATTAAATGTTCCCAGTGTTCGGGAATTTGTGGTTATAAAGAAGAGTGGAGAGAATGGGCTCTGTGAAACTCTGGCAACCCTCTGTTAAACAACAGGAACGGTGCCAAAACCCGACCGGTAACGGAATTATAATTGAAACTAAAATTTGAAAGAGTGAAAATACAATCAAACTTCCATTTCCTGTTAAGCTTCATGCATTTTTCGAACCGATGTATGCGCTGATCGGCGCCATATATTTTTGTTTCCCACAAAATAGTTTAGCGGATTGATTTCAAATCATCAGTGCTAAGCTTAAATAGATAAATAGAGACAAGACTAATATCAATAGAAAAATGATTTTTGAACCCAAGACATATCGCAATAGTTTTTCGAAAGAACGCTTTCAGTCGTTTGTAATTACCTGCAATGATTCCGATTTATGGATTGGAGTTGATCCTATTTCATATAAAGATGAGATGAGTGCAGTGGCTTTGAAAAAACTCAGAGCTATTCAGGACGCACTGAAAATTTACATTGCCAATGACAGTTTTTTGAAGAAGAGCTTAAAACCTTGTAAAGTACAGGAAAATGCGCCTGATTTTGTCAGGTCGATGGTAGAGGCTGCTGAAAAAGCAGGCGTTGGTCCAATGGCCGCAGTGTCTGGTATGTATAGTGAATTGATTGGAAAGGAGCTTATGGAAAATTTCTCAATCAACGAATTGGTTGTTGTTAACGGTGGTGACATCTACATGAGACTTCAAAAATCGCTGGTAATGAATGTTTTTGCAGGCGAGTCTCCCTTGTCGGGAATGGTCGGATTAGAAATTGATGCTGAACAAACACCCATGGGTATTTGTACTTTTGCTCAGACAGAGCAAACCCCGTTGAACTTTGGAAAGGCTGATGCCGTAATTATAGCCTGTAAAGATGCCGTTTTGGCTGATGCATTTACGACAGGATTTGGTAACCTGATTAAAAAGCCAAGCGATGTGGAAAAAGTATTAAAACGCACAGAGCACTTTGAAGAAATTATTTCAGCTGTGCTGATCTGCGATGATCAGATCGGCATTCGAGGTGAATTTGAAATAAAACTTTTAAGTTGAAAAATGAGGCAAAAGTGAGCAGGTGGCATAAAGTCATCCGATCGCTAAAATCCGCCCAAACAAAATAAGATGACAAAGAAAAACGACATACGCGAAGAATTAAAAAAGAGGGTGTTGGTGCTGGATGGTGCCATGGGAACCATGATTCAGAAGCACAAACTGAAAGAGAACGATTTTCGAACAGCTGATATGGCTGAATTGACCAATGAGATGTTTGGAAATAACGATATGCTTTCATTAACGCGCCCGGAGATTATTCGTGACATTCATGCTGAGTTTTTGGATGCTGGTTCCGACATTTTGGAAACCAATACCTTTAACGCCAATCGCATTTCACAGGCCGATTACCACACCGAAAATTGGGTGTACAAAATGAATAAAGCTTCGGCCGAACTTGCTAAAGCAGTAGCTGATGAATATACGAAAAAAGACCCCTCTAAACCGCGTTATGTGGCGGGTGCATTGGGGCCAACCAATAAAACTTTGTCGTTGTCACCTGATGTAAATGATCCGGGATATCGTGCCGCTTCGTTTGACAGTGTGAAAGAGGCCTACCGTGAACAGCTTGAGGGATTGCTGGATGGTGATGTTGACTTATTGTTAGTTGAAACTATTTTCGATACGCTGAATGCTAAAGCGGCCTTGTTTGCGGTTGAAGAAGAATTGGAAAAACGAGGAATTCGTCTTCCGGTAATGGTTTCAGGAACAATTACCGATGCCAGCGGAAGAACCCTTTCCGGGCAAACCGTGGAAGCTTTTCTGAACTCCATGCGCCATATCGACCTGCTGAGTATTGGTTTAAACTGTTCGTTGGGAGCTAAAGATATGCGCCCCTATTTGGAGGAAATGTCGAAAAAGGCACCGTTTTATATCAGTGCTTATCCAAACGCCGGTTTGCCAAACCAGTTTGGAGAGTATGATGAAACACCGGAAGAGATGGCCACGCAGGTGAAAGATTTTCTGGATAACCATTTTGTCAATATTATTGGTGGTTGTTGCGGTACTACGCCTGATCATATTCGCAAGTTTGCCGGCATTGCTGCTGCAGCCCAACCACATATCAAACAAATAAACGATGAATTAACACGTTTTAGTGGGCTGGAGCCTGTTACGATTACCGAAGAAACCAATTTTGTGAATATTGGAGAACGTTGTAATGTATCGGGTTCGCGTAAATTTGCGCGCTTAATTCGTGAAGAAAAATATGAAGAGGCACTGGCTGTTGCTCGTGCCCAGGTAGAAGATGGCGCTCAGGTTATTGATGTGAATCTGGATGATGCCATGTTGGATGCCAAAAAGGAAATGGTCACCTTCCTGAACCTGTTGATGGCTGAACCCGACATTGCCAAACTACCGGTGATGGTGGATTCGTCGAAATGGGAAGTAATTGAAGCCGGATTGAAATGTTTGCAGGGCAAGGCAATTGTGAACTCCATCAGCATGAAAGAAGGAGAGGAGCAGTTTCTGGAACAAGCCCGAAAAGTTAAACGCTACGGTGCGGCAGTTGTTATTATGGCTTTTGATGAAAAGGGACAGGCCGACAACTTCGAGCGGCGAATCGATATTTGCGAGCGTGCCTACAAATTGCTGACTGAAAAGATCAATTTCCCTGCTGAAGATATCATTTTCGACCCTAATATTTTGACTATTGGGACGGGAATGGAAGAGCATAACAATTATGCGGTAGACTTTATCAATACCATTGAATGGATTAAAAATAACTTGCCACACGCTAAAACCAGCGGGGGAGTGAGCAACGTGTCGTTTTCATTCCGCGGAAACAATCTGGTACGCGAAGCCATTCACTCGGTGTTCCTGTTTCATGCTATTAAAGCCGGACTAGATATGGGAATTGTGAATCCGGGTATGCTACAGATTTACGATGAAATTCCGAAGGATTTACTCGAATATGTCGAAGACCTGGTGATGAACCGTCGTCCGGATGCCACTGAGCGATTATTGGAATTTGCCCAGGATTTAAAGGCGGATCCCAATAAAGTAGTCCGGAAAGATGAATGGCGCGAACTACCGCTTGAAAAGCGTTTGGAGCACTCATTGGTAAAAGGATTGCCTGAATTTATAGAGCAGGACTTGGCTGAAGCATTACCTAAATATCAGCCAACATTAAATATTATTGAAGGTCCGCTGATGGACGGTATGAACGTGGTTGGCGACTTGTTTGGATCGGGAAAAATGTTCCTGCCGCAGGTGATCAAATCGGCTCGTGTTATGAAAAAGGCAGTAGCTTTTCTGTTGCCGTATATTGAGGC
Organism: uncultured Sunxiuqinia sp.; assembly: GCF_963678245.1. Classification (NCBI taxonomy): domain Bacteria; kingdom Pseudomonadati; phylum Bacteroidota; class Bacteroidia; order Marinilabiliales; family Prolixibacteraceae; genus Sunxiuqinia; species uncultured Sunxiuqinia sp. The sequence continues at coordinate 4,248 of NZ_OY782769.1, read as the reverse complement.
TGATAAAGCGAAATACAAGAATCAGCAAAGCAGCCAAAAAAAGGTGCTGATGGCTACTGTGAAAGGAGATGTGCACGATATTGGTAAAAATATCGTGGGCGTGGTACTGGGTTGTAACAATTACGAAGTCATTGATTTGGGCGTGATGGTTCCAACCGATAAAATACTGGAAACTGCTAAAAAAGAGAATGTTGATATTATTGGATTGAGTGGATTGATTACACCATCACTTGAAATCATGGCGAGTGTTGCTACCGAAATGGAGCGTCAGAATTTTCATCTTCCACTATTGGTTGGTGGTGCTACGACTTCCAAAATTCATACTGCTGTGAAAATCGAACCGAACTATTCTCATCCGGTTATCCATGTGAAAGATGCCAGCCGCACAGTGAATGTGGTGGCAAACTTACTGGCGAAGAACGAAGAATATATTCAATCGGTAAAAGATGAATACGCCAAAATACGGGAGTTTCATGGTCAAAAGAAGAAAAAGGAATACCTGACTTTAGATGAAGCCCGAGCCAATAAATTTCAGATTGACTGGAGTAGAGATGAGATATACAAACCCAAACAGATCGGTATTTTCGAGTTGATCGATTTCCCGATTGAAGAATTGCGCAAGTACATCGATTGGAATTTCTTCTTCTTTGTGTGGGAGTTACGTGGTAAGTTTCCCGATATTCTGGAAGATGAACGCCAGGGAGAGCAGGCTCGAAAAGTCTATGAAGATGCTCAGAGAATGTTGGATGAGATCATCGAAAAGAAAATGATTCAGGCCAACGGAATTTATGGCATTTGGCCGGCACATTCCGACGGCGACGACATTGTTCTGTTTGATGATGAAGCGCGCGAAAAAGAACTTGGCAGATTTTATCACCTGCGTCAGCAAGAAAAGAAGCGCGAAGGTTCGCCGAATTTCTGTTTGGCTGATTTTGTGGCACCAAAAGAGATTGATAAAACCGATTATTGCGGTGCCTTTGCCGTAACTGCCGGCATTGGAATTGAAAAGTGGATGGCTGAGTTTAAAGCGGATCACGACGATTATAATGCAATCATGCTCGAAGCGCTGGCCGATCGATTGGCCGAGGCTTTTGCAGAGTTATTACATGAAAAAGTGCGCCGTGAATACTGGGGATATGCATCCGATGAAGACTTAAGCTGGGACGACATTCTGAAAGTGAAATACCAGGGAATTCGTCCCGCAATGGGCTATCCGGCGTGTCCGGAGCACCACGAAAAAGAGAACCTTTTTGAGGTGCTCGGAGCTCAGAAAATTGGCATTACTCTTTCGGAGCATTATGCTATGTATCCTACTGCTGCTGTGTGCGGACAGTTCTTTGCTCATCCCGAATCACGTTATTTCAGTTTGGAGAAAATTGGAAAAGATCAGGTGGAAGATTACGCTACGCGCAAGGGTGTTTCGGTTGATTTGGTAGAGCAGTTTTTGCCGGTTAACTTGAATTATAAAGGTGTATAAAAATTAAATGATAATGAATAATTCTGCAAAGAAGGCATTTATTACATTTGTTATAGGAATGGTGTTTATGTTTGTGCTCGATATGGTTTTTCACTTCAACAATTCGGTTGAAGAACAACTGGAAAGAGAAACCAATAAGGCTGGAAAGAAAATAGAAAATCTGTTTAAAAAGTAGGCAAAATGAAAGTTAGCGACATCATCAACAACAGCGATAAAACGGTTTTTTCGTTTGAGCTGCTCCCTCCCCTTAAGGGAAATGATGCAAGTAATATTTACAGGACGATTGAAAATCTGATTGATTATGATCCGAAGTATATTAATATCACAACCCACCGCGATGAGATGGTTTTTAAAGAATTGCCGGATGGAACGATTGAAAAACGCACGGTTCGAAAACGTCCCGGAACAGTGGCTATTGCAGCAGCTATTCAACACAAATACGGGATTCCGGTAGTACCACATATTTTGTGCGGCGGTTTTTCGAAAAGCGAAACCGAACACGTGCTGATTGACCTGAACTTTATGGGAATCAAAAATGTGCTGGCTTTGCGTGGCGACGGCTTAAAAACAGACCATATTTTTCGTCCAAATCCGGATGGTAATGGAAATGCCAACGAGCTGGTGGAGCAGATTGTAAACCTCAGGGAAGGTAAATATTTAGAGCCGGATTTAAAGAATAATTCACCACTCGATTTTTGCATTGGGGTTGCTGGCTACCCCGAAAAGCACTTTGAATCACCCAACTTTGATACAGACATGGATCGCCTGAAACAAAAAGTTGGGGCTGGTGCTGATTACATTGTTACTCAAATGTTTTTCGATAATCAGGTGTATTACAACTTTGTAGAAAAATGCCGGGCAAATGGAATTACAGTGCCGATTATTCCGGGAGTTAAGCCCATCAACATGAAAAGCCAGTTGACGGTATTGCCAAAAATATTTGCAATCGATCTTCCTCAAGAGTTGTCAACCGAGCTGGCAAAGTGTAAGAATAACGACGATGCCAAAATTGTAGGGACTGAATGGGCCATTCACCAATCCAAAGATTTGGTCGCGCACAATGTTCCAAGTTTGCATATGTACACTTACGGTGTTTCCGATAATGCACGAAAAATAGTTGAGGCGGTTTTCTAGTAGAGCGCAATCGTTTCAATCCAGAATAATGAACTACCTCGTGGGATCTGTTCCCGGGGAGTTCATTATTAACCAAGGCTTTTCACCCGCATAATCCCTTGCCGAGCGGTAAAGGTAGGCTTCCGGATTCCCCACCAGTTCCGACTCTGTTTGTAAATCGCTCGGGAAAACAAATCAACCCATTCGACAGCTGTTAGCGTCAGGTAGTAGACTTATCCGGGTGATATTTTATTCTGGATTCCCATAGGCGTAACGATATTAAACAATTGGCTCTTATGGATTGCTTACTCTTCAAACACAGTGGTAATTAACGGCACGACGCCGGAGACGGTCAGGAACAGATTGCTTCGTTACGCTCGTAATGATGGGGGAAAAGCAGTCTCCACATGAGGGAATCCCTTTTATACCAGGATTTGTAACCCACTCTTCCGGATTTATACTAAGCTTTATATTAGCTTAAGTTTATTAACATTAAAGGATTAAATACACTATTGCTGCCTGATATTCTTTTCTTTTTGGTCCTTTTTCTTTTCTGTCTAGTGTTATTAACTTGCTCATAATAAAAAAAGGAATGGGGTGAACTTTTATATCACATAGAGTAATTACCTGTCAACACTATTAGTCCCCATTCCTTTCAAGTTGCCAATAACCATTTAGAATATTAGGCATATCAGGCCTTTGAAAGTTGTTTTTTGAGTTTTCTTTCTAAATAAAAAAATAGTGATTCAGATCCTGTTGGTAGAACTGAACGTGGATCACTATCTGACAGATTCGATGCTCTTAACAGATAGTTATAATTTTTCGCGTTTATTTTGCTTGCTAGAACATAATATAGCTAAATTGAAAACCAAGAGTAGGAGACAAATCGCCAGCATTTTCTTGAAAATCTTGCAGGTAGCCCAGGCCAATGTGCATGTTAAATAGAAAATTCCCACCTAAATCTCGTTGAATCCCCCAGTGAACTTCGGTTAATAAAGCCCGATTTAATTGGTAGGTTTTTATGTTTCCAAAGCTATATTTTACTTGAGCGGCAATGTAGTTCCCTGAATTATGTTTTGTGTTCTTATTCTTTTTTACTCGTTTTTCGATGTTGTAGATGTATTTTAGTCTCGATCTCATATATGGCGTGGGGCGTGCAACGTCAAGCAAATATTCAGCTCCAGCTCCATAGTCAGTCATTCCCATTCCTGCTCCCAAGGAATTATCAATGCTAAATTTTTCAGAAAGGGGAAACTCATAACTAAGCTCAAGTCCGTGGAGTCCGATACCAATCTTAGCCATTTCTTGCAAGTTGTTTTTTTCAAAATTTTGTGCCGAAACAAGATTGGTAAAAAGAACTAACCCGATAACAACTAGTTTTCTCATATGTAGTTTGTAAATATATTTATTATGCCAGTAATGAGTGCGAAGATATTGTTTTTTATATTTATGTTTATCATCTGGGTGGTTTTTTTTTCAGTCCATTTTTGTTTTTTTATGATATAAAAAAATCGGGTTTTAAAATTGACAAGGAAGACAAATGTGAAATGAACAGGCTTTCTTATTAATTGAGTGTATATTCCTCGACAATTCGATCTGTTTTGCGTCAGCTTCATTCTAACAAGAGGCAAAAATCGGGTGACTTGATTTTCTTCTCT
>NZ_OY782768.1 GCF_963678245.1 uncultured Sunxiuqinia sp. | reverse complement strand
AATGTTGAAAAACTCTTCCAGATTTTCAGTTAAGACTGAAAGTTCCTGGTTTTTGAATGTTCTATTGAATGCTGCGAGCTCTGGATAGTCAATCGCAAGCTCTTTTAAATCGGTTAACTGGTTGTTTTTATATTCCAGCGAATTTCCGGCTGGTATTAGTTGTTCTTGCTTGTTGTCCGAAAATTTCACTTTCCCCTCGTAGCAACTAACGAGCATATTGTTTTGCTTTTCAGAAACCAGAAATCGAGTACCCAAAACACTGACTGCTCCGAGCTGGGTTTTTACCGTGAATTTTTCTCCCTTTTCAACTTCAAAATAAGCTTCTCCTTTTAAATCAACTTGCCGTTTCCACCAATATTTAGGATAACTAGCCGTGCTGTTAGGGCTGAGAACAACGTGCGATTGATCAGGAAGTCGAAACGTGAGAACATGCTGGGTCTGGTTTTTAAACGACTGTTCAGCAAGAAAAAACTGAAGAAGGAAAACCAGAATAAGGCTTGCCGCAATGGGAATTGCAATTCGGTAAAAGTTGAGTCGCAACGATTGTCCGTTCGCCCTTTTGTTTTTTCCCTCTCCAATTTTCTGGATGATTTCTCTCAGTACAACCTCTTCATCTTTTGTTTCCGGAACCCGACAGGATTCAATTACCTGCTCTAACCGGTCTTTTTTGTTCGGCAGAACAAGTAAAATTGGAAACTCAGACTTGTTGGTCGTACACATAGCTCAAATGATTGATTGCTACCCTTACTATCCATTCAACTGAAAATACCCTACCAAGAAAATGAAGTATTTTTCGAGAGGGGGTAATGTGTTGGTTTATTGTAGTTTGATATTGATGAAAAAAACAGGCGTAAATTTCAGGGCGGTGATGTCGGTGCGTATGGAATAAGAGCCCGTATTGTCAGAAATATTGAAATAGTCAACTTCCAATACATTTTACGGTTTAAAATATTAAGCAGTGAAATACCTGAACTAATGGTAAATAATTTTGATTTGAACCGCTTCACTAGCGATAAGTCGGCCTGGGCAAAAAAAGGTAGGCGACCAAACTCCTGAGTAATTCCAGCTTCATTACTTCGTTTAATCAAATAAGGACTGCCCGAACGGTAGATTAAATTGGTAGATAAAATCCAACTTTTGTATCGGGCCATCTCGGTCCAGCGAACCCGGTGACGCTGATCGTCAAAAGCCGGATAGCTTTCGCTATTATTAAAAACCTCAAATTGTTCGGTTGATTTCGATAAGGAGTAGGCCAGCATGTGCGTGAACACTCCCTGTTTGTAATGAATCAGGGCGTCAAAACCATAGTGTTCCGATTCTCCACTTCGAGTAGAATAGCGAATGGTTTTTTCCTTACCGCCACTCAATTCTGCGTACAGATTGACTTTTCCTGATGTCGTTTTATAATAGGGCTCAATGTTGATTGATAAACCGTTGCTTTCATAGCACAAGCCCAAAACGTGATGCTGAGATTCCAAAATACCAACTCCTGCTGAGTCGGGTAATAACCAAACTAAGTCGCTGTTTCCATCCGTGTCTATTTTTCTGATTCGCGACATAAACTGGTTGTAAATTCCACCGGAATAGAACAGATTGAGCTTTTCCGAAATCGTATAACTAATTCCCCACCGTGGTTGAAAATAGAGTTGATTTTGGATGTTTTCCTGGTTCACCCGCACTCCAACCCGGGCGTGTAGCTTTTCGGTCAACTGGATTTTTTCTTGTATGAAAGCATGTAGAATTGTTACTTCAGAATCGTAATTGATAGAGTCAATTTTGACATTTCCAAGTGTTTTGTTATTGATGTACGAGTAGGAAACTTCGTCAACGTTGGCTCCAATACCAAGCTGATGGGTGAGTTTTCCTGTTTTCCATTCGCTCGACCAATTGGCCATGATCTCCTGTAAATGGTTCTCTTCAGTATCCGATTCTTCCTTGCCGCCTTTCCCGTTCTTGTTTGGTTCCAAACCTGATGCCGAAGCCGAGTATCTATTTAGTTCGTTGTATCCGAGGTTGAAATGATGTTGCCAATTGCCTTCTTGGTACCTCCAATTTCCTCCAATGCCGCGGTTCTCGCTGTTTGCCTCATCTGCCTTGAAAAAAGTGGAGTTGTCACTGAAAATAAAATTGCGACTTTGCTGATCGTTACTTTGAAAGGCATTCAGCGATATCTCTTGATTTGCTGAAGGTTTGATGCTTAGTTTTAGGTTGGCATCATCGTACAAAACACTTGGTGATACGGATGCCCGATCATCAGTCTGGGTGCCTTGTTCCAAGATTTGCCTATACAAATGATTTTCCCACTGATCGATGTAGGATTTCCGGTAGGCACCGCTGATGGAGACGAGCTGACCAATAGGAAGTCGACCCGATGCATTTACATTGAGCAGGTTGGCCGATAGATCGAGGCTGGGACGATAATAGTTATTTTTTCCGGTCAGTTCAACAACGCCGGAAATCCGTTCACTAAAAGAGGCATCAAAAGCACAGCGCGCGACACAAACGCTTGCGAAATGTATTTGGCATTGAGTACACTGAGGTTTCCAAATAAAAGGCTGGTTTCCAGTACCGGCATGCCATCAAGCAAAATCAGGTTCTCGGAAGGCGAACCACCTCGGATGGAAATACCGGAGGATTGCCTGCTCAGAAAATTAACACCGGGAATCAAACTCAGTGAAGTTACCAAATCGTTGTCGTCAATTTGAGGCAAGTTTTCCGATTGCTTGGGGTTAAAGGCCATTCTTCCGTTTTGCTTGCCCATTTCAATCACATTCTTTTCTTGTTGATGGACTTCAATCGTTTCAATATGGATGGCAAAAGGCTCCAAGGTAATCTGATGGAATTTATCAGGAACTATATTAATTGTGGAGTCTAATCGTTGGTAGCCCAAATGGCTAATCTGGATAGCTACCTCATCCGTTTTTGCAATCTTTTCGTTGAAAATTCTCAACTCATTGGTGATTGTTCCGAGGTTTTCGTCGTAAGCGACAGTACAAAATAGCAATGGTTCGCCGGTTGTTTGATCAATAACCTGACCTTTTAGCGTGATGAATTCAGGCTTTTTCTGCGGCAGAGGAGGGGGCTCGTAGAGCACGTAAGTGTTCTCAATTTTCTCGAAAAGCAAGTGATATCGGTCGCTCAATAAGGCTAAAAAATCAGTGACTGAAATTTTATTCTGATGAATTGTAACGTTGATGGTCGAAAAATAGTCGGCATCAAAAGCAAATGGCGTGTGGTATGTTGCCGAAATTTCTTCCAAAACGGTATTCAGACTTTTGTTCTCAGCGTGTATGGAAATGACTTGTTCCTGTGCAAAGCCGGAGATGCATAATAAAATAAGAAGTAGGCTAAAGACAATATGTTTTTCCAACTAAGTTTCATGTTTTGTGATGCTTAAAGATAAACACCTTAAAGCTGTTTATCTACTTTTGATCGTAAATGTTTAAGTGCATTGCTGATGTGTTTTTTGATTGCTTTGACACTTAATTGCAGGTTGTCAGCAATTTCCTGATAGGTCATTTTGTCAATCCGGTTCATTAAAAAAATGGCTCTGGTTTTTTTCGGGTAGCAGGGCTATAGCGAATTGCAGTTTTTGATCGAACTCTTTCAGCTCCATCAAATATTCCGGTGATTCATTTTCGTGCATTGTGATTAGCGAACTACTAAAATTGAGATGAATCTTTTTCTTGCGATGATGCTTGAAGTAATGATTTCGCGCAATAGCGAAAAGATAAGACTGAACAGTTTTTTGCTTGACGTTGAATCGTTCTTCCCACAAAACAAGGAAAACATCCTGAGCTAGATCATCGGTAATAGTCAAGTCTCCCGAAAGGTAGTAAATGAAATTTCGAACATATTGGTAATGTTCCTTAAATACCGACTGAAACCAATTATTGTCACGTTTTTCTTCAATCCTCATCCTTCTCCCCTGTCTTGCCTATCTAAACAAATATAAGAATTTACTCTATCTAACTGATTATTCACTTTCAATATTGCGTAGGCTAAAAGTTTGTTAAAATCAGGAATTGCTTCTTTTTGATTAACAATTTGAAAGCTTGGATTTATTATCAATCCCCTTTTTTATTATTTTTGCAGGCCTATGGAAAATAACAACACTCAAAAGCGAATTGTGGGTATCGGAAGTGCCCTGGTTGATATTCTGGTTCAATTAAAAGATGATCAATTGCTGTATGCATTTCAGTTGCCAAAAGGAAGTATGACCTTGGTTGATGCAGAGCTTTCTCAGAAAATGCTGGATCGTACTGCAGACATAGATCGGAGCATTGAGACCGGCGGTTCATCAGCCAATACGGTTCGCGCGATAGCCCAGCTGGGAGGAAATGCTGGTTTTATTGGCAAAATTTCGAATGATGAAATGGGGCATTTTTTCAAAGATGAGTTTGAGAAATCGAATATCACACCTCATTTGTTTTTCAGCCAGATTCCTACGGGGAAAGCGGCTACCTTGATTTCTCCCGATTCGGAGCGCACGTTTGGCACTTACCTTGGTGCTGCCAGCGAATTGAGTGTTGATGAACTTTCTGAAGAACTATTTGCTAACTACGATTACCTGCATATTGAAGGCTACCTTGTTTTTAACCATGAGTTGATTGAAGGTATTTTGAAGTTAGCGAAAAAGCAGGGTTTGAAAATCTCTTTGGATATGGCCAGTTTTAATGTTGTTGACGCAAATCTGGAATTTTTAACCCGACTGGTTGACGAATATGTAGACATTGTTTTTGCCAATGAAGAGGAAGCGAAGTCGTACACCGGACTGGAACCAGTAGAAGCATTGAAACAAATCTCGTCTCAATGTGAAATTGCCATCGTGAAAATTGGCGAAAAAGGCTCATTAATTCAGTCGGGCGAACAGTTTATTCAGGTTGAAACACCCGAAGTGCAAAGTATTGATACGACTGGAGCAGGCGATGTTTACGCCAGCGGATTCTTGTTTGGATTGGCCAATAATTACAGCATGAAGAAATGCGGTAATTTGGGTTCGTTGCTGGCAAGTAAAGTAATTCAGGTACTTGGTGCTAAAATACCTGAATCAAAATTGGCAGAAATAAAAGTGGAAATGTAGTCGATTCTCGGTTAAAACAAACCATTAATCTGAGCATCAATTTTGTCAATAACACCACTTAAATCCTCAGGGCTGTTGGTGATGTCAATTTTGTCAACATTGACAATCAAAAGCTTACCGTCGGTATAATGATTGATCCAAGCCTCGTATCGCTCATTGAGTTGTTTGAGGTAATCCAACCGGATAGAATTCTCGTATTCACGCCCTCGTTGCTGAATTTGGTTGACTAAAGTTGGAACACTTGCCCTTAGGTAAATCAACAAATCAGGAGCTTTTACCAACTTACTCATCAACTGAAACAAGGTTCTGTAATTATTGAAATCGCGGGTCGACATCAGTCCCATGGCGTGCAGGTTTGGAGCGAAAATCTCTGCATCTTCATAGATTGTCCGGTCTTGAACCACTGTTTGTCCCGAATTCTGAATATCCATCACTTGGCTAAAGCGACTGTTTAGGAAAAATATTTGGAGGTTGAAAGACCAGCGTTGCATGTCTTCATAAAAATCATTGAGGTAAGGGTTTTCATCAACGTCTTCATAATGAGGTTTCCAGCCATAGTGTTTTGCCAGAAGCCCGGCCATTGTTGTTTTCCCGGCCCCAATGTTGCCTGCAAGTGCGATGTGCATGATTTTATTTTTTCAGTAATTCGAATACAAATTTAATGGAGCTTGCTGAATACGCCCTATAAATTACAATCTTTTTTGGAGCTCAATAAGCTCATCCAGATATTTCCGGTTATTGGCCAATCGAGGAATTTTATTTTGTCCACCAACCTTGCCTCGTTGTTTCATCCATTCGTAAAACAGCCCGTCTTTGGCAACTACCAAATGTGGTTTTTCCAAGGTTAGGTTTTTGTGTCGTTTGGCTTCGTAATCCGAGTTAAGCGTTTTTAACGTATCGTCCATTACCTCCATGAAATAATCAAAATCGGCTGGTTTCTGCTCAAATTCGATGATCCATTCGTGTGCTCCTTTTTGGTCGCCTTTCATAAAAACAGGGCCGGCAGTGTATTCCTTTATATTGGCTCCGGTGCGTTCGGTTGCGATGTTCAAGGCTTGCTCGGCGTTGTCGACAATTACCTCCTCGCCAAAAGCATTGATAAAGTGTTTGGTGCGTCCGGTAATTTTTATTTTGAATGGTTTTTTCGATGTGAATTGAATCGTGTCGCCAATGACGTAGCGCCACAGCCCGCCGTTTGTGCTAATTACCAAGGCGTAGTTTTGTCCCAACTCTACTTCCGAAAGATTTAGGGCTTTCGGGTGATCTTCGTGAAAGCTTTCCATCGGTATAAACTCGTAGTAAATTCCGTAATCCAGCATTAGTAACATATCGCTGCTTTCCGGGTCGTCTTGAATCGCAAAAAAACCTTCGGAGGCGTTGTAGGTTTCCATGTAATTCATGGATTTCGAAGGAATGATATTTTGATATTGTTCGCGATAAGGGTCAAAATTAATTCCGCCATGAATGAAAACTTCCAGGTTTGGCCACACTTCCAAAATATTGTTTTTCCCGGTATGTTCGAGTACTTTTTTTAGAAGCACTAAATACCACGAAGGCACACCTGCCAATGAGGTTACGTTTTCATCAAGGGACTCTTCAATAATCTTGGCTACTTTTTCTTCAAATTCTTCAATCAGTGCAACCTCAACTGATGGAGTCCGGATAAACTCAGACCAAAAAGGAGTGTTTTCGATCAGGATTGCTGACAAATCGCCAAAATAAGATTTATTACTAAAGTTATTTACACGGTGACTTCCCCCCAGGGTTAACGTCTTTCCGTATAAAACGCCCGAGTCAGGATTGTTCTTGAGGTACAGAGCAAAAACGTCTCTAGCTCCTCTAAAGTGTACATCTTCCAATGATTGCTTGCTTACCGGAATGAACTTGCTTTTATCGTTTGTGGTGCCCGATGATTTGGCAAACCATTTTATTTCGCCCGGCCATAGCAGGTTTTTTTCTCCATGCCGAAGCCGTTCAATATAAGGGGCAAAATCTTCGTAGTGGCGGATCGGGACTCGCTCCTTAAATTCGCTTTCAGAGCTAATGCTCTTGAAATCATATTGTCTCCCAATCTCTGTATCACGCGCTTCCTTTATTAAATCAGAGAAGACTTCGAGTTGGGCGTCGATAGGGTGTTTTTTGAAAAGGTCAATTTGATAGATTCGTTTGAAATTTATCCAGTTTATGATCGAATTAAGAATAGGCATTTTAATTGTTTATATGATTTAACAAATATGTTTGTTTTCGGTTTCCAAGCCAGCCAAATTTATCTTTTTTGAATGAGACTACCTATGAACTGCCAGCCAAAAATATTTTTCTATTTTTACTGAAAATATTGTTTGCTGAAAATGTAAACGTTAGATAAAACAAACGACTAAAAATCAGACTGGTGAATTACATTGATATCGTTTTAGGTGTTTTGCTGATATTAGCCGCGGTTCGTGGTTTCTCGAAAGGTTTTATTGCAGAGGTGGCTTCGCTGGCAGCTTTAATACTCGGCGTTTGGGGGGCTATCCACTTTTCGCAATTTACCGCTGAGTTTATCGTTGAAACCTTTGGTTACGATTCCAAACATCTGGGGCTGATTGCCTTTTTAGTCACATTTGTTGTCATTGTTATTCTGATTCATTTGGTCGGGAAAGCTGTTGAAACGATTATTTCAGCCGTAGCACTTGGCTTTATTAATCGGTTAGCCGGCATTTTGTTTGGTGTCATAAAATCGGCCCTAATCATAAGTGTACTCCTTCTGATCCTTGATGAGGTTGATGAAAATGTTGGAATTCTTCCGAAGGATGTCAAGGATGATTCACAGATGTATGAGCCTGTAAAAAATCTGGTGCCGACAATTCTTCCATTCCTGAATTTTGATGCAATTGACCAGGATCTTTTCAAACGTAAAAGTCATCTCCGTGAGAAAAGAGTGGTTTAGAAAAAATCAACCTTCATTTGATGAACTTGAAGAACATGCATGTCCAAATTGTTCGCATGAATTCAAAGGGTTTTATTGCCCTAATTGTGGACAGTCTGACTCTGAGTTTAATCGTCCGCTTGGCTTCGTGTTTTATGATTTTCTTGGCAATTTCGTCTCTTTTGACACCCGGTTTCTCCGCACTTTCCGTGATCTGGTTTTTATGCCGGGATTCCTGACGTTGGAATTTTTCAGAGGACATCGTGCGCGCTATGCACCACCTTTTCGGGTATATATTTTCTTAAGTTTTGTACTTTTTCTGTTACTTCAATTACTTACAAATCAGGGTTTGAACACGGCGCTTGATTATGAGTTAGCTGGAAATGATCAAATTGTTCTAGTAGATTCGCTCATTCAGGAAAACGATGACAGCTTGAATGTTGGTCAGTTTATTGAAACTGAAGATTCGATGAACATTGCTGATTTTAAGCTCAACTATTCAGACTTGTTAAACCAGCAGACAATTCAGGGTAAGCTTCGTAATCTTGCCGATCAACTGGAAGAAGGGGTGAGGGAAACCGAGGATACTGTAAGAAGAACCAAATTGCTTAATTTAGTTCAGATGCTTCGGTCTCCGGAGAGTTTGGTTTCCAGAATTTTGAAATACCTATCCTATGCATTTTTCGTTTTATTGCCGATTTTTGCATTGTTGTTGAAATTGTTCTATGTCCGGCAAAAAGTATTCTACATTCGACACCTGATTTTTTCTGTACACATCCACGCTTTTATGTTTTTTCTGCTTAGTTTGGTTGTTGCTATTAACTTAATTTTTTCATGGGAAGTGGCTTCCTGGTCCTTGTGGTTATTGGTGTTGGTTCCTGTTTATATCTATCTCGCGTTGAAGAATTTTTATCTTCAGCCGTATGTCAAAACCTTTATTAAGTTTCTGTTGCTTGGTGTGGTTTATAATCTTACTTTACAATTTGCATTAGTCTACATATTTATCAGTGCCTTGGGAGTTTTGTAATCAACTGATGCCTTGAAAATATTAGCCTGATTCGTTAATTCTTAATGGTTCATTTTTATATCTTTGCCGATATTTTGCAATTAGTTAGCGACTTCCGGATTTCTCACTTTTGAATTTTCGAATGAATCGCTTTTTTGAATATGATAATAACAGACCCAAAATAAAACAGATGAACTTTGTTGAAGAACTACGTTGGCGCGGTATGATTCACGATATTATGCCAGGAACCGAAGAACAATTGAAAAAAGAGATGACATCGGCCTATGTTGGAATTGATCCAACGGCAGACTCGCTTCATATTGGGCATTTGGTTAGTGTTATGATGTTGAAACATTTTCAGTTGGCAGGCCATAAGCCTATTGCCTTAATTGGTGGAGCTACCGGTATGATTGGTGATCCATCGGGTAAATCGCAGGAGCGGAATTTGCTCGATGAAGAAACTTTACGCCATAATCAGGCATGTTTGAAGAACCAATTGGATCGCTTTCTGGATTTTGATTCGGATTTGCCGAATGCGGCGGAGTTGGTTAATAACTACGACTGGATGAAGGATTTCAGTTTTCTGGAGTTTATTCGAGATATCGGAAAGCATGTTACTGTAAATTACATGATGTCGAAAGACAGTGTAAAAAAGCGTTTGGGGGAAGAATCGAAAGTCGGGATGTCTTTTACCGAATTTTCGTATCAATTGGTGCAAGGAACCGACTTTTTACATTTATATCGGAGCAAAAATTGCAAACTCCAGATGGGAGGTTCCGACCAATGGGGAAATATTACAACCGGCACCGAGTTGATCAGACGAAAAGAAAGAGGAGAGGCTTTCGCATTAACGTGCCCCTTAATTACAAAGGCTGATGGAACCAAGTTTGGGAAAACTGAAAGTGGCAATGTTTGGCTGGATGCTAAACTGACTTCTCCCTATAAATTTTATCAATTTTGGTTAAATACTTCTGACGAAGATGCGGAGCGCTATATTAAGATTTTCACCCTTCTCGATAAGGAGGAAATTGATGCGTTGGTTGCCAGCCACAAGGAAGCTCCCCATATGCGCGAGCTTCAGAAGAAATTAGCTGAGGAAGTTACGGTGATGGTGCATTCGCGCGAGGATTATGAAATGGCGGTTGAAGCATCGCAAATTTTGTTTGGTCGTGGAACCGCCGAAAATCTAAAAAAGCTTGATGAACAAACTTTTCTGGCTGTTTTTGATGGTGTCCCTCAGTTCACTGTTTCAAAAGCCGAACTAGACTCAGGTGTTAATGTAGTTGATTTGCTGGCCGAAAAGGTTGCTGTTTTTCCTTCGAAAGGTGAATTGCGCCGGACGATTAAAGGGAATGGATTGAGCATCAATAAAGAAAAAATATCTGATCAGGAATTAGAGGTAAGTGCTGACCATCTGATTGGAAATAAGTATATTCTGGTTCAAAAAGGGAAGAAGAATTATTACTTACTGATTGCCGAATAAATATTGGTGGATTGATAATAATATATTCTGAATTTCGTTCAGAAGTAACGACCAAACAATTCATTTTATGAAAAGCTTTTTTGATAACCAGAGTCTTTTTACTGTTATCTGGAAATGGAAACAACATCTCATTATTGTTGGAGTCATTGCTATTATTGCTTCTGCGGTTTTTTCTTCTCCTTATTTTATTACTCCTTTGTTTAAATCACAAGCCAGAGTTTACCCCACAAATACGAGTTCTTATTCAGAGGAATCGGAAAGTGAGCAAATGTTGGAAGTTTTTAACTCCACCGATATCAAGCGACAGATTGTAGATGCATTTAATTTGACTTCACGTTATGGCATTAAGGAAGATGATCCCTATTTCCGAACTAAAATTCTCAAGAAATATGACGATCGGATTGAATGTAAAAAGACGGAATATGAGTCGATTGAGCTGAGTGCGCTGGATGCAGATCCACAAATTGCCAGCAATATAGTGGATTCATTGGTTGCTTTTTACAACCGGAAAGTGTTGTTTTTACGCCAACAGAAGGCGTTTGAAGAAGCCTTCTCCTATCAAAATGACCTTGTGCGTAAAAAGAAGGAGATTGATCGGGTTTCTTTGGAAATGGAAAGCTTGAGAAAGGAGTATGGTTTGCTTGATTATGAGATTCAGACAGAGCAAGTAACGATGGGGTATATGACAGCTCTTGCCGAAGGAGCCAACAGAACCGCGGTCAATGATATTAAAGATTTGATGACTAGTCTTGAGGAAAAAGGAGGACAGTTCTTTTTGTTACAGCGGGAACTTGAAGCGTTAGAGATTCAGCGAGATACGATAAATCGACGATATGATAAGGCAATAGCAATAGCAGAAAAAGAAGAGACCTACACCATGGTTGTTGAAGAACCATTTCCTGCTGATAAGAAGTCATACCCAACTCGTTGGCTGATTGTTTTGGTAAGCCTAATTGCCGTTGAGTTTATGGCGTTGCTTACTGTTTTTAGTTTAGAAGGAATTAAATCTTCAAAGCAGTAAATTTTGCTCAGTAAACATTATAAAGTTATTCTTTTTTACGTTGTTTCAGCTTTATTTTTAGCACTCAACTTTTATTTTGTTGTACAAAATGAAACCCTGCTAGCAAGCATTTTACCTCTAGTGTTGGCTATTATTTTGGTTGCTATTATCCGGTTAGATAGCTTGTTGTTGTTGGTCACTTTTTTTACTCCGATATCCTTGCCTTTGCACGATTTGGTTGAAGGGTTACCGTTTGATATGTTTTTACCCACAGAACCACTATTGTTTGGTATTCTGATTTTGTTTTTGTTTAAACTGGTTGAAAAACAGAGTTTTGAGAGGGATGTCCTAACGCACCCGATTTCGCTTGCACTGTACTTTTATTTGGGGTGGATGCTGATTACGGCCATAACCAGCACTATGCCAATTGTGTCGCTCAAATTTTGGTTATCCAAAATTTGGTTTCTGGCTGCATTCTATTTTATGGGTATTCTTCTTTTTCGTAATACGAAGAACATCTATCGGTTTGTCGGATTGTATTGCGGAGCTTTTGTGATCGTTATTTTTTATGCCTGGGCGCGTCATTTTGCTTTTGGTTTTCATAACGATCAGGCGGCGCACTTTGTTATGAACCCTTTTTATAAAGATCATACCTCTTACGGAGCCATGCTTGCTTTCTTTATCCCAATTCTGCTTGGGTTAACATTCTCTAAGTCATATCGAAATAGCTATAGACTCCTTTCCGGCTTTGGGCTGTTCGTGTTTACAATTGCTTTAACTTTATCGTACACACGTGCGGCTTGGCTGAGTTTGGTATTAGGAGGGGTGGTTTGGCTGGTAATTAAGTTGAAGTTACGATTTAGGCCATTGTTTATTGCAGGCCTGTCTGTTGTTGCGATTATACTTCTTTTTCAGACCCAGATTCTAATGTTTCTTGAACGAAATAATCAGGAATCGTCAGCTGATCTGGCAACGCACCTCTCGTCGATGACCAATGTAACAACCGATGCGTCTAATCTGGAGCGAATAAATCGGTGGAGTTCCGCTTTACAAATGTTTGAGGAAAAACCTGTTTTTGGATGGGGGCCAGGAACATACATGTTTCAGTATGCACCATTTCAACTAACGAAAAACCGAACGATTATTAGTACTAATTCGGCAGATGGAGGGAATGCGCATAGCGAATATTTGGGACCACTTGCAGAGTCCGGGCTTTTAGGTGCGTTCAGCTTTATTTTATTGGTAGTTGTTATTTTGTATGTTGGAGTTCATGCATATACTCGATCGTCGAAGAAAGAGCATCGAATGATCATCTTATCCGCGATTATTGGGTTGGTGACTTATCTCATTCATGGTTTTTTAAATAATTTTCTGGATACCGACAAAGCATCTATTCCATTCTGGGGGTTTGTTGCAATACTTGTAGTTTTTGATCTACAATCGAAATTGGAACAGAGGAGGAATTTGCCTAAGAAAAAATTATCGGTATAAAAAAAGCCCGGACTCCCGGGCTTTACAGTATTAAATACAAATCTATTTTATTTCTTTACACGTTCGCTGTAACTGCGTTCGCGAGTGTCAATTTTAATTACGTCGTTTTCGTTGATGAAAAGTGGAACCATAATTTCCGCTCCGGTTTCCACTGTTGCCGGTTTTAAAGCTGTTGAGCTTGCAGTATTTCCTTTTTCACCTGGAATCGTCTGAGTAACCTCTAGTTCAACAGAAGCTGGCAGTTCGGCGGTAAGAGGAGTTTCAATTTCTGTTTGGAAATTGACTTCGATTATTTGTCCTTCTTTCATCAAATCAGAATTTTCGATCAGGTTCGGGTCCAATGAAATTTGCTCGAACGTTTCGGTGTGCATGAAGTTGAATCCCATGTCGTCTTTGTATAAATATTGATAGGGTCTTCTTTCAACCCGAACAACATCAACTTTAACACCTGCATTGAACGTATTTTCAATGACTTTACCAGTTTTTACATTCTTCAACTTTGTGCGCACAAATGCCGCACCTTTTCCTGGCTTAACATGTTGAAACTGCACAATGGTGAAAATCTGACCATTGTATTCAATTGTCAATCCGTTTCTAAAATCTGAAGTACTTGCCATATCTTTGATATATAGTGAATTACAAAAATTTTGTGCAAAAGTAGTTAATTTCTTCTTAAAAACGGTAATTTCTGATGTAATCCAATTGTATTCGGGTGTTATTCAATCTGCTCAGTGCCATTAATTTTATACGAATCTAATTCACATTTTAACGAACCAACTTTTAAGTCAAATTCTAATAGCACCGGTATTCGTGCTTTGTCGTTGGTTATGTAGAACTTTAGTCCGCTGTTGCTGTTTAACACTTTTCCTTTGTCGATTCGAGGTTGAATAATATGGCATTGTTTTTCACCTAAAGAAGATTTTATTTTTGTTTTTCCGAGGTATTTTACACGCATCCAGAAAAACTTATCGGCATGAAAAACAGGTATTGAAAACTCTTCGCCACCGTCAAAATCATCCAGATAAGGAGTGTTTCTCATGTAATAAAATGAGGTGACAAAGTCGATTGTAGTCGGGGGAACTTCGTGTGCCCCGGATTTTAAAGAGTGCAGAGAGTCTTTCTCTGGAAAGAAATAGGCTTCGTTGTACCACTTGTAATCGCCTTCCTGAATATTTCGGATTGCCATGTATGGTTGATAGGTTTTCGGATCAACAAAGCTTTCATAAACGTCGTGCACTTTAAACAGCAAATCGGTAACCCCCACTGTATTACCGTCGAGTAGCAAATGAATAGCTTCTTTCCCCTCGTAGGTCGTATCTTCAACACTCAAGGTTGCTTCACCTCCCCGGAAAAAACCGTACCTCATGTGGTATTTCAATTCTTCCTTAGGTTGGGCCGATGTAGAAATCCAGGCGGCTAAAAAAATAAATATCAATTTTAGTTTCATCCGTTTTGATTTTATTATTTAATTGTAACGTATGGAACTCTCGATGAAGTTTAATCTTTCTTGTTTGTGAAATATCATAGATTAAAATTCATGTTCGTTTCATTGTTTCAAGATGTTCTTTTTGGGTTTGCCTGCAATGAAGTCTTTCAGGTAAAAAGGCTCGAAGTAGGCAACATCCACAAAATTATTATTTTCATATGCTTCTTGAGACAAAGAACACATAAACTGTGCCGAAGTTTTTATGTTATCAATAAATATGGCATTGGGATGATCAATTGTCGATTGGCATTTGGATGAACCGTTTCCAAAAAAAACGATGGGATGTTTTTCCAATAAATAATGGAACGATTCACGATCTATGATTGTAGCTGAGACGGATTCAATCGGTTGATTTACTTGATTGTATAGTGCCGTGTAAACTTCCATGCGGCGGGCATCAATCATCGGGCAAAAAAGCAGATTGTCAGCTTCGTTGAGTTTGTATTTTTTGAGGTTTGAACTGACATGATGACTCATTGACTGTAGAGGACTTACTGCAATTAGTGGTATCTGGTTGGCATAGCATAGTCCTTTGGCAAGTGATACTCCGATCCGAAGACCCGTATAGGAGCCCGGACCTTTGCTGACTGAAATGGCATTAAGTTGGCGATAGGCAAGCTGGTTTCGTCGCAATAGCTCATCGGTAAAAACGCTTAACTTTTGGGCATGGTTTTGTCCTTCGTGACTTTCAATATAGTCGATCATTTGTCCATTTTCAGCAATCGATACGCTGCAAACTTCAGTCGATGATTCCAAGTTCAGTATTCGAGTCATTATCTTGATATTTAGCTGCAAAAATAAGATATAAACAGAGTAACAAGTAAAAATCAGTAAAGATTATTGAAGCGTATTTTTTTTGTTAAAAAGTAATCTAAGGGAAACTTCTGTTAAGTTTCTATTTTTTATTAGTTTTAGGTGATTTTTAATACGATAGCATGTATAGAGCTGTAATTATTGATGATGATCAGTTAGCCCGACGAGTCTTATTTCGAATACTTGATCAGCATTTCTCTGATATTGAAGTTGTTGGAGAGGCAGATTCTGTCGAAAGTGGCGTCGATTTGATTGTCAAGGAAGATCCCGATTTGGTTTTTCTGGACATTGAGATGCCAGATGGAACTGGATTTGATTTGATAGAAAAGCTTCCGACTGTAGATTTTAAATTGGTTTTTACGACTTCATACAGTGATTATGCAATCACTGCATTCAAATATTCTGCCTTTGACTATATTTTAAAGCCCGTTTTAGTTGAGAATGTCAAAGCAACTATTCAGCGGATTAGTGAAATCCCGGTGCTTAGTGAAAAACATCGTGTTGAGGTATTGAAACAAAGTATTGAGAAGAAGGAAGATAGTTCGCATGTGACGATCGCTCTGCCCGAAATGAATGGATTTGCCATTATCAAAGTAAATAATATTATTCGTTGCGAGGGCGAGCGTAACTATACGCGGGTATTTTACCAAAATGAGACTTCGGTATTAATCAGTCGTACACTGTTGGAGTTTGATCAATTGCTTGTGCCACACGGATTCTGTCGTATACATCGTTCGCATTTGGTCAATTTGAAATATGTTAATCGATATTTAAAAACCGATGGTGGAATGGTGGAATTGGCTGATAAATCGCAGTTGCGGGTCTCTCCAAAATACAAAGAAGAATTGCTTGATAAATTACTACATAACCGGCTGTAAGCTTGTTGATCGCCCTTTTGATTCGGTGTGATGCCCTTTTTGAGAACTGAAGTTGCGCGTTCGGTAATTTAGAAGCATTATTGAATTTTAAAATATTATATTTGTCAGCGGATTTGTGAGATGGGAATTTACTGAATGATAGAATGATGCGAGAATTGGGTGAGTGTCATTCAGAGGTGACAACAGAGGTAAAAAAATTGAGGCGAATGATAAACCCGCAAAATAGATATCGTTTATTCTTTTTTCTAACTAGATCTTTTTTCTTTTCAGGAGACTCCAGTTTGGGACAGAGTTCTTCTTGCAGACTACCACAATTTAAAACTACTTTTCTTTTTTTCTTTTTTGTAATACTAGTGTTTTTCCCTTTAGCAGGCTTTTCGGCTAGCTATTCCTCTGTACAAAGTGGAGATTGGAATGATCCAGCGACCTGGGGAGGAAGTGGCGTTCCTGTATCTGGAGACGATGTTAGGATTAATTCGGGGGATGAAGTTACGTATTCGGGAGATTTAAATTGGACTTCTGGGACTATCTCAGGAAATATTGATTTGATCGTTACCGGAGATTTTAGTGTGTCTGGTGGGGCATTCAGTGTTTGGTCGACGCTTTCTGTTCAGGTTGGTGGCGATTTTATATACTCGATTGGCAGTTTTCCAATGGATAGTGGATATTTCCTTCAGGTGGATGGTAGTTTTACCAGCACAACCGGAGGTCTGAATAATAGTAGCGCGAATACTATTATGATTGGGGAAAATGTAACTGTGGATGGGGATATTATCCTTAATAATGGAGCAATAACAATCGGTGGAAATATGACATCAACCAATGGAAAAGTAGAAGTCAATAATAATTCCAGTCTGACTATTGGTGGAGATTTGCAAGTTGCTAGCTCAATTAAGCTCAATAATGGAACCCTTTATGTTGATGGTAATAGCTCTGCTACAAGTTTAGAGGTAAACAATGGGAGTACCTTTTTTTCAGGACAGGATTTAGCGATTGGTAATTCCATCGTAGTGAATGGTGGAGTTATTGATGTGAATGGTGGAGTAAGTACATCAGATATCACGCTTAACAATACAAGCATTTTAGCAATAGATGGGGATTTAATAAAAGATGGTAATATTACCATTAATTCAGTGAATTCCGATCTCGTTGTAGCAGGCGACTTTGTCTCTAGCGGTGGGGGGACAACAATTAACAATGATGGTGGATTTTATGTGTTTCAGTTTTTGGATGAAACCAGTAGCCAAGCCAATTGTCAGGCTGGTTGCTTCCCTCAAGAAATCTGCAATACCTGCCAAATCAAAAGCTATGCCGAGTGGACAGTCGATAGCTCGCCGGCAGAGGACTATCTAGATCTTCATGGTGGTATTTTTTATAGTTCAGGAACATTTACCGTTCCTGATGGTGTAACGTCAATCACTGTGGAAGTTTGGGGTGCCGGTGGAGGTGGTGCTACTATAACCAGTAAAAATACTGGAGGCGGTGGAGGCGGTGGAGGTGCTTACGCTTCAAGTATTTTAAATGTAACACCGGGAGATACTTATAACTTTATTGTCGGTAGTGGAGGGACTAATGGGACTAATGGTGGAACTACTTCTTTTAATTCGAATTCTGTTGTAGCCGAAGGAGGTAAAGGAGCCGAAACTAATTCTAATATTGGTGCTGCTGGTGGATCATCTTTAAATTCTGTTGGTAATACCATATTTGACGGGGGAAATGGCGGAAATGGTGGAAATGGGAATAATGCGAACTCAGGAGCAGGTGGAGGTGGTGCAGGAAGTGCAGGAAACGGAGGAGATGCTTCTGGTATGACGACAGGCTTGGGGGCTAATGAAAATGGCGGGGATGGCGGTGTTGGTGTTCAAGCAACTAATTATGGACAGGACGGGGATTCATTCGGTGGAGGAGGATCTGGAGCAGCTAAAGGCAACTCAAATGGCAATTATACAGGAGGATCTGGTGCCGATGGCGGAATTATTATTTCATTTACTTTATCTTCTTCCTTAACATTTTCTATTACCTCCCAGCAAAATGTAACCTGCAATGGTGGTTCCGATGGCGCAGCAACTGTTTCGGTCGGTAATGGCACAAGCCCTTATGATTATGTATGGAAGAATTCATCCGGTGTAGAGGTTCGGTCTAATTTGAATTCATCACAAACCGAAGATATAGCAACAGGTTTGCAAGCTGGTGATTACGCCGTGAGTGTGACCGATGGAAATGGGGCTGCGTCGGATATCACTGTGAGCATTACAGAACCAACGGTACTCAATGCTTCAATTAGTCAGACTTCTCCAACTTGCGTGAGTTCAGATGGAAGTATTACTTTGTCAGGGGCTTCGGGTGGAAGTGGAAATTATGGATATTCAATTGATGGAGGTGGTAGTTGGCAATCGTCAAATAGTTTTACAGGCCTTTCGGCAGGGACGTACAACGTTCAAATTCGGGATGCCTCTATACCAACTTGTGTTCAGATTTTGAATACCAATTATTCGCTGACCTCTGCCGGGATTTCTATTCCCTTGCTTGCAGTCGCGAATACTGTTGAATGTCAGAACTCCACAAATGGAACAATTGACTTAACTGTTCCTTATCCTATCCAGTTTAATGATCCCGATTATATTGACTTAGGCAACATGTTAATGTCAAACCTATCCCAATTTACTTTAGAAGGATGGATTAAAGTAGATTTATCGACGATTGGTTCCCGCATCAGCTTGTTTGGGCAAAACGATGCCATCGAGTTTGGATTTAGTAACTCAAGCACGCTAGATTGTTGGACTGCATCAGGAGGAAGTGTCTCAACAAACGTGTATCCTTCTGATAATGCATGGCACCACGTAGCTGTAGTTGGTAATGGAAGTACGATTATCCTTTATATTGATGGGACTAGCGTTGCCACAGGGGGTAATTCGACTGGTAATTATGGATCAGATACCAACTACTCTTCCAAAATTGGAGCTGGGGTTTGGGATCCATCCGGGGGGAATTTCCCAGGACAAATGACTAAAGTGGGGTTCTGGAACAGGGCATTAGATGGTGGCGAAATTGCATCAATGGCGTCTGGATATTACCATTACCAAGGGATAGAGTCCGGATTGATGGCCGGATATAATTTTTATGAAGGATTGGGGACAATTTTGTCATCGCAGCCGACAGGAAACGATGGTTCTTTTTCAGGTTCGCCCACTTGGCAGGATGATTATTCCTATTCATGGACCAAGTCGGGAGACGCAAGTTTTACTGCTACTACCCAAGATTTGTCAGGAGTCGAGCCCGGAACTTATGCTGTTTATGTTTCAAATTCTTCGATGGGTTGTGCGAGTAATGGTAGTTGGACTATTAATTATAGCGACACAACTGATCCAACTGCCGTTTGTCAGGACATAACAGTGAATCTGGATGCATCAGGCAATGTATCTATCACCCCTGCTCAAGTTAACAACGGGAGCAATGATAATTGCACAACTTCGGGCAATTTAGCACTAAGCCTTGATATTAGCTCATTTACTTGTGCCAATATTGGTGATAATACCGTTACGTTAACAGTAACCGACGAAAGCGGAAATTCATCAACATGTAATTCTACGGCAACTGTTGTTGATAACTTGCCGCCAACAATTACCTGTCCTGATAATATTACTGCAGTTTCAACCGATGGCAACCCTGTTGTTGTTAGCTGGACGGCTCCCTCAGCAACGGATAATTGTTCAGCAGCGCTAACTTCAGATTATGACCCCGGAGATTCATTTCCCGTCGGCACAACAACAGTCACATATACGTCGACTGATGGAGAGGGTAATACCGCTGATTGTAATTTTGACGTTACTGTTACGTTTAATTCCGAAGGTAATCCACCCACTCCAACACATGTTGATGGGTATTGCAGTTATAGGCCGATAACCATTTCGTCTTCAGTACCTTTGTTGAGCTATCAGGTGGAGTTGACGATTCCTTACGACAGTAAGATGAATGCTGACTTTTCTGATTTACGTTTTTCTTTGGAAGATGGAACATTGCTTGATTACTGGATTGAAGATTATACAGCTTCATCATCTGCATCTGTTTGGGTTAAAATTCCTGCTGTTTCGTCCGGATATAATTATATCTACATGTTTTATGGTAATTTATCATCAAGTAGTTTGAGCAATATTTCAACTACGATGAACCAAGGATTATTATTGGAATATTTTACCTACCCGGGTGGAAGTAACCCAGATATAACAGATTCATCAGAAGTTACTCCTCAATCAATTTGTGGAGATAGTGACACCTCTATAGATTATGATTGGGGCAATGGAAATATTGATTTGTGTGGCTTTTCACAAAGCGACCGTGTGGTTTTGCGTTGGACAGGTTGGTTGAAAAAACCGGATGGTTCAGGTACCGATTTTGATTTTCAAACAGGTTCGGATGATGGAGTGCGCGCATACCTAGATGGAAGTTATACGCTTGGCTCATGGGTGCTTCGATCTTACGGTACGGATCAATACTATAACTATAGTTTTGCAAGAGACATAATTCCTTTTCGATTGGACTTTTATGAAAACGGTGGAGATGCTCGCGTAACGATGGAATGGCGTCCCGCAGGCTCAGGAATTTTCTCAATAATCCCTGCGTCCAATTATTATCATGCAACCTATTCTGCTACTCCTCCCTCTATTAATATTGGAAACGAAGTTGGTGATAACATTGCCCCAACGATAACATGCCCCGGGAATATTACAGCTTCATCAACTGATAATCCAATTCAGATTGATCAACCAGCGGTTAGCGATAATTGTCAGGTTGCAAGCATTGTGAACGACTATAATAACACGGATGATGCCAGCGATATCTATCCCTTGGGAAACACAACTGTTCATTGGACGGTGACGGATAATTCGGGAAATATGGCAGAATGTGATATGGTTGTTAATGTTCAATCGGAATGTAGCATCAGCGACGTATCGTATACCCCAATCACATGTGCGGGGGATAATGATGCCACAATTACCATTTCGGCTACAGGTAGTGGACAAATTGAGTATAGTATTGATGGTGGAGCTAATTACCAAACGAGTAATATTTTTACAGGGATTTCACCAGGATCATATACTGTTCTAATCAGAGATGCGTCTGATTGTACTGAAAGATGGCCTGATCCAATTGTTATTTATGACGGTCATGCTACTTTGTACTCCGCTAGCAATGATGCAACGATCTGTAAAGGTGAATCGATTCCACTGAGTATTGAGATGGCTGATTCATCCATGTATTTTAACGGGAGTAGTTCTGTCAGAATTCAGAATAGTAACTTAATTAATACGGGTGTTCAAACTCAAAGAACGATTGCTTTGTGGTTCAAAGCTAGTGATGTAAGCAGCAGGCAGGTAATTTATGAAGAGGGAGGAACAGTAAACGGGATATCAATCTATATTGAGGGTGGTGAAATCTATGTTCATATTTGGGAGAGATCGGGAAGTACTTATACTTTTGGCGGTGAGGCTGTGAAAAAAACAATTAGTGCCAATGAATGGACCCATGTTGCTTTGGTTTTCGACTCCAGTATTACATCGACATCAGGGGAAGATAATTTTAAGGGCTATCTAAATGGGGATTTATTTGGTGGGGTCTATGATTCAAAGGGTGATAATGGATTGAGCAATCATTCAGGCGATATTAATATTGGGCGCACGGGAGGGGGACTAGTTTATGCTGTTGATCAAAACGGCTCAAACAGTTTTTTTTACACTGGCTATATTGATGAGTTTAAACTTTGGAACAGACCATTGACCGAAGAAGACATTCGTTCAGAAATGTATAATATTAACGATGGCTCCGGAAGTGGTTCTGATTTAATTGTGTACTACAACTTTAATGATGATATTGGAAACACTGTGTCAGACGAAGCTGGGAGCAACAATGGGACAATAAATGGCGAAGCAACGCATGAATCTGATACCCCATTCACCCCAATGGTTACCTGGAGCCCAACAACAGATTTATTACCTACAACAGGACCCTCAGTAACAGCTACTCCAACTGCAACCACAACATACACTTACACGTTAACTGTGCCAAACAATGGTTGTCAAACGATAGGGACAATCACCGTAACCGTCAGCGATACTCAGATTGATGAAACGCTCACGAACATAAGTTGTGATGGCTTAGCTGATGGTGCAATTGATATTAATGTGTCAGGAGGAACAGAGCCATACTCTTTTGAATGGTCAACAATGGATGGAAGTGGGCTGATTTCAACGGATGAAGATCAGTCCGAACTTGGAGTTGGAACTTACAATGTGATAGTTACTGATGCCAATAGCTGTGTTGCCAACGGAAGTTATTCCATTGCTCAACCACCAGTTTACAGCGTAATTGTTTCCAATCAAACCAATCCTTCAACCTGTGGCGGAAATGATGGTGCTATTGAGTTGTCTTTATCCAATGTACCTGATGGAGTCTATGATATTACATATGATGCCGGAGCTTTCACGGGAGTATCAGTATCTGGGGAGCTCGCAACAATAAACAATTTGCCTGCCGGAATTTACAATAACCTGCGTTTAAGTGTTGGCCCTTGCGTAACTACCGATGATCCGGATGTCGTTCTGACCGATCCTCCAACACCCGACTTAACTGATTTGTCGTTTGCCTTTTCAGGAGGCACTGATGTTTGCTTAAATGCTACAGCTACGATTGACGTCACATCTTCCTCACTCGCCGATGGAACGTATACGGTGACTTACGATTTAAGTGCTCCAAACGAATCAACCGACGAAACGGCAACACTGGTTTTTTCTTCCGGATCGGGTTCTTTTACGACGACTGCATTGGCCAATACCGGAACTACAAGTCTTTCAATTACCACTGTCGAGTCAAATGAATGTTCGGTTGCTGCATCTGCCAGTGTTGATATTCCGGTTGATATTACTCCTCCTGTTATTGCTACTTGCCCTGCTGATGCATCTGCCACTTGTGTGGAAAATATTGAAACGGGAGCGATTAGCTACGAAGATTTTTCCCTGATAGGAACCGTATCAGATAACTGCACGAGTGGAACCAATTTGACCGTTGAGTTTTCGGATGTTACCGATAAAAAGGACGAAACCAACAATTGCGAAGTAAAACGAACTTATACGATTACAGATGAAGCTGGGAATTTCCAAACCTGTACACAGACCTTCACCATTACCGATTCAACGCCACCTGTTATTCAGGATTGCCCAAATGATATCATCGATTTTGCAGATAGCAATTGCGAAAAGGTAATGAGCATCACTGCCCCAGGGAGTTTCACCGATGGTTGTGGTTTTGGCGATCTTACCGTTTATCATGAATATACAATCAACACCATAACTGTAAATGGAACCGGAGATCTTGTTGATGTGGCATTCCCCAAAGGAACGACAGTAGTTAGCTGGAGTTTTGAAGACGAATGCGGAAACATTGGAACTTGTGAAACCGAGGTTACAATCAATGACGTTACGGAACCAACCGCAAGCACGCCGGCTAATCAGGATTTGGATGCCGCAGGCGGCTGTTCGGTTTTAATCCCTGACTACTCCTCTTTATTGACTGACTTATCCGACAATTGTGATCCGTCACCAAGTATCACCCAGGAACCGATAATTGGCACTGAAGTATTTGCTGATACCGATATCAAATTGGTTTTTACTGATGCGTCGGGTAATCAAGATTCGGTCATTTTTACAGCGGTTTTAACTAGTCTCGCTCCGTTAACAATATCCGGAATGACATACGATGGAGGGCTATCGGGAACGGGAGCCGTGGGATCGGGGCAGAAACCATTTATTACCTCAACCCACACTTACGTGGTTGATGCAACAGAACCGAATCCTGAAAATTACACTTACACCTGGCTGGTTTTGGATGAGTCGGGTACGGACGTAACGCCTACAATTTCCTTTAATAATACAGAGCAAACGAGCGGGGATATTCTTTTCGAAGAAGCTTCTGTTGCTAGTGGAAACATCTATACAATTCGGGTGATTAAAGAACAAATTAGCGGCAATTGTTCCGCTGTTTTCGAGTTTGATGTTGAGGTGCAGGAAACGAATTTCAACTCAGGGGTGAGTCCGTTGGGCGATAGTTGCCAGGATGGTGGAACCGGAACTACAACAGTCGTTTTTTGGGACATTGACTTTACAGGTGGTGTTGAACCGTATGCGTTCGATTTTACGGTTTCTGATGGTACGAATGGCTGTACGGGAAGCGTATCCAATTTATATACAAGCGATGCTCAGTCAATAAATACTTCGGAGAGTTGTGATGGAACTTATGTTGTTTCAGCAACGAAGACTTCCGGAGAACCTGCGGTACAAGTCGCCTTTATTATTACCAATCAAGCAGGAATAGACAAAGATTTTAACCTGACCATTGATTCAGCAACTGATAATTTTAGCATAACCAAACAAACAACCAATACCGACGAAAATGATGATGTAACACTTTGGGGAGTCCCAAATACCTCAGAGATTACAACAGACTAATATATAGATAATTGAAAATAGAATTTATAAAAATTAAATGTTAACCTTAAATTTTACTAAAATGAAAAAGTTATTTACGTTGTTAAGCCTCTTTGTTTTAATAGGCATGAGTGCAAATGTTTTTGCTCAAGGTTCGCAACAGACCGTAACAATTAACTCAACTCGAAACTATTGGGTGAATAGTACAGATGGAACAACCCAGGATGACGACCACGTTGACAATAGTTATACTTGGGCTGTTTATCTTTGGGGTGGAAGCGATGATTACACCGCTGGCGGATGGGATGCTACGGCTACTGCGGCAACAGCAGGAACAAATTATAATTTCGTGGGTTCATCGTCTGGTACTGATGTTTTTGCAACACAGATAAATTGGCTCGCTTCAGGTAGTTATGTGGTGGAAGTGGTTGAGTCTAATGGTACAACCGGCTGTACAACCGTTCGTCGGTTTGGAATTACTGTGATTGATCTTGATCTACTTGTAGTTACAAGAGATCATTTGGATGCAACGCTAACAGCAGATGGTACTTATTGTAATACTGATGAGGGAAATATCTATGGGGATGATGATGCGGATGACCTGAATTCATCAACTGGTGTTGATCCAGCTTTAGGCACTATGACATTCACATATGAAATTACTTTGTATACAGTGAAAGGGAGTACGGTTGAGGCTGACCAAATTGGAGATGCATTATCATCGGCTGGATGGAAATTCACTGCTGTTGATGCAAGTACAATACCAACCTCTGGAGATGTGACTTGGACGGTTTCTGGTGGTTCCGGAACGTATTCCACTGGAGGTAGCAATGTAATAACGGTTGCTCCAGGAACCTCAACTGTCACAATAACTGCAGAGATTCAAAATATTGCTGCTGCTGCAGAAGAAGATTATGAATTAGATTTCTCAATTGCTCCATCAAGTGTATTGATTGAGAATGGAGGAAGTAGTTCTACAGACTATGCTGAAGGGGAGGAACCAGCAGATTATGATGGGGTTACGGATACCGATTCTCATTTAAACTCGTCATATACAATCACTGTTAATCCAATTCCAAATACTACGAAAGTTAAATTTGACTAGAGAAAATATAGTACCGCTGGCTATTTAGCCAGCGGTATTATCTATGAAAAAAGGGATCTGGATATTAGTTCTTTCTCTTTTCTGTCTAATTACGGGGGTAATTAAATCACTTGGTCAAGCGACTTATTTAACGAGTCAAGAAATTTCTTTAGAAGTTGACCAAGTGGATGGGAATGAATATTTGTGGGGTGTTTATATGGATCAACGTGCATCCATCCCAGCAAATCAGGATAGCTATGTTTTTAAATTACCTCAAAATTCAAACAAAACTCAATTAGTGTTTACTGATGCAGGGACTTACTATGTGATTGTATTCGAAACAAATCCCTCTGGTTGCTCAACAGGCCGAGCTATTGAGTTGAATATATTACAAGCGAATCTCGGCTTCTCAATCGCGAATTCAACCACAACTCAGTGTTACAAGGAAACCGACAATTCGATTACTGTAGATGTTTCTTTTGATGATGGGAGCGGAAATTCATGGAATGAGGATCGTTTCCCGGCTGAAGTTGCTTATGCTGTAAATGGTGTTCAGCAGCCCATCCAAACTGTTGAATATTCGAGCCAGCAATTGCGGATTAGCGAAGATTTATTTTCGGCGGGTCCGAATACAAATACGACAGTTACAATTACCTTATTAGAAATTACCGATGCTTTGGGGATTATTGCAGAGGCCGAAACCGGAAAAAATATGCAGACAACAACGATTCAGTCTGCGCCAAGCATCGATTTTGATACCGATCCGATTCAAACGATTGAAGGAACAATTGCGTCCTATTCCGTAACCGGATCAGCTGCTTATACTTACCATTGGTCGATACAAAAACCAGGTGGTACAATTCTGGAGTTAAGCTCCGAAACAACTGCGACTGAAGAAATTGACTGGAACCAACCAGGTATTCATGTTTTAAGTGTTGAAGCGAGGAATACAGCGGGCTGTCAGTCCGAAACTTTGTCAAAAACAATCACTGTTATTTCCAACGACAATTTACCGGTTGCCTATATTGAGGCCGATACCGTTTTAGCTGGAAGTTGTTTGCCGATTCAGATAGATGCAAGCGATAGCTATGGCCAGCAACCGATTCAATATCAATGGGAGCCAACTACTTATTTAGATAATGCCCAAAGTTCCACTCCTGAATTTGCAGCAGGGCAGTCGACAAATTATGTGTTGACAGTTACTGATTCGAATGGTTTTTCAGCTAAAGACACCGTTTTTGTGCAAGTGGCAAGTTCGCCTGAAGTCGTTATGGACAGGCAGGTATTTGTAAATAGCTCTACCGATGTGATTATGCTTGATGCTTCATCCAGTCTAGGCGAGGATTTATCCTTTAACTGGTGGACCGAAGGCGATGAGCTGATTATTAATGGAGCTCAATCTGCCACTCCACAAGTATCGGGAATGGGGACTTATTATTTGGAAATCTCTGATCAGTTTGGTTGTTCCGTTTTAGATTCTGTGAATGTCGGATTGCTCATTCAGGTGACTGCGTTTAATGATACTGCGGGTGTACTGGTGAATACTTTTGCTGATATTAATGTCTTACGAAATGATATGCCTCAAGGGCAACTCGACCCTGAGTCGGTGACCATTGTAATGCCTCCTGATCATGGTGTTGCTGTTGTTTCGTCCGATTCAATAATCACTTATACGCCCGATCAATACTATGTGGGGCAGGATAATTTCATTTATGCAGTCTGCGATTTTTCGAATCAATGCGATGAAGCCACCGTATTGGTCATGATAACCGATGATGAATTGTTTGTACCGAACGCATTTTCTCCCAATGGAGACGGTATCAACGATTATTTCGAGATCAAAGGAATTGGTCAGTACGAACAGGTGAGTATGAAAATATTTAATCGGTGGGGAAATCTGGTTTATCAGTCTGCAAACTATGGAATGGGAATTAGTCGCGATGGCTTTTGGGATGGTACTGCCAATAAAGGGATACGAACCGGAAGTGGACAGGTACCGGCAGGAACCTATTACTACATCCTTGATTTGGGAGTAGGGAATGAAAAAATTAATGGATACATCTATGTGGAACGGTAGAAGAAAATATTGTTTTCCTGGATTATCGTTGAAAGCATATTTGAATGCAGGATGTATTTATAACTTTTGTTTTGATGTTTAAAATTTTGATGAATAGATTAATTGTAATTTTGATCGCTTTGTAGTTCGATGTATTGATGAAGAAGATTTTTATTTATATCATTTTATTGTTGATTGTGTCTTTTTTTCAGACGAAAAAAGGACGTGCACAGCAAGACCCGATGTATACGCAATACATGAATAACATCCTTTCGATAAATCCGGCCTATGCTGGTTCCGGCGATGTGCTGAGCATAATGGTTGTGTCTCGTAATCAGTGGGTTGATTTTGAAGGTGCACCGGTGACCCAATCATTTGTGGTGCACTCTCCAATTACAAAATTTCATATGGGATTGGGCTTTTCGTTATTGAGAGATCAGTTAGGTCCTATTTCTCAAACCGGTGCCTATTTCGATTATTCATACAGCATTGATTTCGACCGCGGAAGATATTTGTCGTTTGGTTTGAAAGGTGGCGTTAATTTTTATGAGGCAGGCCTTTCCGAATTAAAAACGGTTGACAACAATGACCCGATTTTTTCAAGCGATATCAATCAAAATCTTTTACCCAATGCAGGAATTGGAATTTACTATAATTCTGATCGTTTTGTCGCAGGTCTGTCAGTTCCAAAGCTTATTCAAAACAAAATAAACAAGTATAATTTTTCTTCTGAATATTTAAGTAAAGAACAAATTCACTTATTCTTTCTGACAGGATACGTGTTTGATATCAACAGAATTCTTAAATTTAAGCCTTATTTTTTAACAAAATATGTGCAAAATGCACCTGTCTCTTTTGATGTAACCACTCAGTTTTTATTTTACGATAGACTGTGGTTGGGGGCAATGTACCGGGTAGGAGATGCTTTTGGGGGAATGTTGCAGCTACAGATAACAAACCAGTTGAGAGTTGGATATTCTTATGATGTAACAACGACTGATATAGGTGTTTACAATAACGGAACGCATGAGATACTAGTACGTTATGACTTTAACTTTGGACGTGGAAAGGTCAGATCGCCACGTTATTTCTAATTTTGAGTTTAAATGATGAAGAAACGGTTTAGCCCGAACATATTAGTTTTCTTCCTGTTTTTTTTCTTATGCTACTCGCAGGCAGGTGCTCAAAAAGTGACCATTCGTTTGGCCGATAAAGCCTTTGATGAATTCGCATTTATTGAAGCTATCGAGCTATATGAGTACGCGTATGAGAAAGATCCTGAAAACAACTATGTTGTTCAAAAGCTTGCCGATGCCAACCGTCAGGTAGGAAATACCGAGGATGTCGAAAAGTGGCTTAAACTTCTGATTGATCGTCGGGCTGAAGAACCGGAAGACTTATTTGCGTATTCGCAGGCATTGAAAAGTAACGGTAAATATTTGCAGGCCGAGCAATGGCTGAAAGAATACTCTGAACTGCGTCCGGAAGATGGGCGGGTAAACATTCAAACCTCGCTGCTCGAATATATTCAGTTTTTACACCGCGATTCCAACAAATACGAAATTCGTCCGATCTCCCTTAACTCTGAAGGATCGGAAATGGGAGTTGCCTTTTATAACGATCGGGTTGTGTTCTCTTCAACTAAATCACGAAATGGTATTGTCGAACGCAAATACAAGTGGAATGATTTACCCTACCTAAACTTGTATATTGGCGATCGGGCTCCCAATGGCGATATCCTGAATGTTGAGGATTTTGCTCCCAAACTACGAACAACTTATCATGACGGGCCTGTTTCCTTCGACACGAAAAGTAACCGGGTTTACATTACCCAAAATAATGTAGGTAAACGCGGGGTTTCGAAGAGCGAAGAAGGTGAAGTGAACCTGAAGATTTCGTTTGGAGGTAAAGAAACAGGCAAGTGGGAATCCCGAGGAGAGTTTTCATATAACAGCGACGAATATTCTACCGGACATCCGTCGATTGATGTAACAGGCAAAGTGCTTTATTTTGCATCCAACATGCCGGGGGGATATGGAGGGTCGGATATTTACTTTTCGGTGTTCAATCGTGGATTTTGGAGCGAGCCGTTCAATTTGGGACCAAAAGTAAACACTTCGGGCAATGAGTTTTTTCCTTTTATCAGCGATGACGGTGTGCTTTATTTCTCTTCGAATGGCCATGGTGGACTGGGTGCCTTGGATGTCTATTTTTCGATACCTGAAAGCGGCGTGTTTAGTACAGTCGAAAATATGGGGTATCCGGTAAATAGTCCGAAAGACGACTTTAGTTTTACACTGGACAGTACGGGTACTGCCGGTTATTTCGCATCCAATAGAAAGGGAGGTCGCGGAAGTGATGATATTTATTACGTCAAGTTGACTTACATCCCGGTTATTATTCGTGGGGTAGCTAAGGATCGCGAAACCGGGGATATTCTTCCTGACACTAAAATTAGTATTGTGAATGAATTTGCTGATACTATCTTTACAAGCCTTACACAGGTTGATGGCCGATTTGAGTTTGAAGTAAATAAAGGCACAGACTACATTATCAATGGGCAGAAAGAGTTTTATTTTCCGAACGATGAGGTGGTTGAAACCCGAAAATTACGGCAGAATGATGAGACCTTTGTTGAGCTCTTCTTGGACATGGAGCCTTTTGATAATGATGGAGCTCCCGAACCATTGATGATGGAAAGTGAAGGAGGTGAAGCGCTTCAGGTGATTGATTTGGAATACATCAGTTTTGCTCTCGGCACCTGGGGTATTGATCCGGCTGCCGAAAGAACAATCGATAAATTGATTGAGTATCTGCTAAAATACCCGGAGACCGAAGTCAGGATTGAGTCCCATACCGATTCACAGGGAGATGATCAGGAAAACCTATTGCTTTCAAAACGAAGGGCGAAAGCGGCTTTTGATTATATCGTTTCCAAAGGAATTGATCCCTCGCGCATTGGGTATAAGGGGTATGGCGAGACCCGATTGCTGAATCGATGCGACGATGGAGTCGAATGCTCAGAAGCGGAGCATGCCATCAATCGCCGGACAATTGTTAAGGTGGTTAAAAAAGGTGAGTACCGTGGTAAACGATCTAAACGAGACATCTTCTACTTCTAAGATTGATGACGAGTTTGGAGAAAAAAATAGTTTTAATGGGTGTACGCCTATTTATCTATTCAATTTTCCACGGCAGTCAGATGTTGTCATTGGTTGCTTCATGGCAACTTTATGACCTTGGGTAAGCTCACGGCTAATCATTGTTGTCTAATCGCAGTCTATTCCAAATCAAAAATACCTTCGGGGCATTGAATTGTAATGGTTCGTTTCGTTTCATCTAAATCAATCAGTAGTTCTTCATTAAAAGGAACCAATACTTCTTTGTTTCGGTATTGAACTTGAAACAGGAGATTTCCACCATAGTCGTCCACACGTTCAATAAGCCCAATTTGGCCAATTCTAGAATCATTGAGTTGAAAGCCAATCAAATGATGAACGGTCAATTCTTCTTCGGGAATAATCACATCATCATTTCTCAGATAGACGGAATGCCCGGCGAGCTTCCTGGCTTCTTCTTCATCTTCAACCCAATCGAGATGTATAAGGGCTGATTCGGCCGTTTTGAACCGAATACCTTCTTCCGAAAAAAAATAAGGAACGAGTAAACCATCAATTTCAACAAATAGAGTTGGCTCCTCCTCTAGACTGATATCGTATTGTGGTTCAAAAATCATGCTCAACGTGCCTTTTATTCCGTGTGGCTTCTGAAAATAGCCAACTTTCTGGCAGGTGTTTTTTTCGATTGTTTTCATGCTTCAAAAATAGAAAAAGAGTTGGTCTCCATGCAATCTTGGTTCGAAATAAAAATATTGGCACTCTGTCCCCCGACTGATTCCGAGCTGCTCCGCAGGTTTCTTCCAATGGAGGATTCGGCTCAAGTTTACGAATGGACGTGATTTCAGTCATCTGAGTTTTGCGAATAATTAAACGAATTGCGATGCTTGCGAAAGCAAACGGTTTCCCTATTTTTGTAGTTAATGAACAATCTTTTTGACATCCAGCAGTTTCAGCAGTTTGATAATATGGAATTGATTGCCCGGGAGGTAGTTGAGGGATTCATCACCGGCCTTCATCGAAGCCCTTTTCATGGCTTTTCAGTCGAGTTTGCTGAGCACCGGCAATATAATCAGGGTGAATCAACCAAGCATATTGATTGGAAATTGTTTGCCCGCTCTGATCGTTTATATGTCAAACAGTACGAAGAGGAAACCAACCTGCGTTGTCAGGTCGTCATCGATACGTCATCGTCCATGCTATTCCCTTTTGAAAAGGGGAAGAACAAGCTGTTTAATAAGCTGGCTTTTTCGGCCTATAGCGCGGCGGCATTAATGTATCTGGTCCGTAAGCAGCGCGACTCCATTGGTCTGACTTTGTTTTCCGATCATATTGAATTTCATTCGGAGAACCGCCTTTCATCAGTTCATGCCGAATTATTGTATGGTAAATTAGCCGGTTTATTGACGAGCGGGAAAGACGATCTGCAAAAAACGACCAATACTGTCGATGCTTTACATCAAATTGCTGAGCAGGTTCACAAGCGTTCGCTAATCATTATTTTCAGCGATATGATGGGCGATGGCAAAGAAGATGAACTATTCTCGGCCTTGCAGCATTTGCGTTACAACAAGCATGAAGTCATCCTTTTTCATGTTACCGACCGCAAGCAGGAACGGCAGTTTGATTTTCAGAATCGTCCCTATCGGTTTATTGATTTAGAAACCGGTCAGCAATTGAAATTCTCGCCTCACGAACTAAAAGAAAACTACAAAAAGGCCGTTGATAAGTATTTTGAAGACCTGAAGGTGAAATGTGGGCAGTATCATATTGATTTGGTTGAAGCCGATATCAATGAAGATTTTAAACAGGTACTGCATAGTTTCCTTCGCAAGCGAAAAAAATTATTCTAATCGGTAATTTTGATTTGGCAACTGATTGGGTAGTGATCTGAGTAATCGACTTTATCAACCTTAAAATTGTAGCTTTCAAAGGTTGGGCTGTGCATAATGTAATCGATGCGAAAAGAAGGTAATTTTCCTAGATATGTATTGCCAATTCCATTTCCTGAATGTACAAAAGCATCTTCTAAACCCTCAATAACCGTGCTGTAGGTATACGAAACCGGAGTGTCGTTAAAGTCGCCACATAAAAGAACTTCGTATGGAGAATCCTTAATTAGCTGATGTAGCTTTTCGGCTTGTTTGGTGCGCTTAATAAAAGCTTGCTTAAGCTTTGATCCGGTAATCTTTACTTTACGGAAGCTTTCTTCTTGCTTATTAAAAGAGATAGAGTCTAGCGAATTAATCTCAGCATCGGAAAACCGATAACTCTCTAGATGGCAGTTAAAAATCCGGATGGTATCTTTGTCAATTTTAAGATCAGAATAAATAATCATGTTCGAGGAGTGTTCAAAATGGACTTCTTCAGTATGAATAATTGGAAACCTGGAATAGGTTATTTGTCCACCCTTTCTACTGGCATGAGCATAGTTGAAAAATGGAATGTTACTTTTTCTTGAGGATTTTGATGGAAAGCTCTTTTGTCCGTGTAAATTAACTTCTTGCAGGCATAGAATATCGGCTTCTTTTTCCTTAAAAAAGTCCAATACTTTTAGTGCCGTCTCTTGTCTGCTACCATTGTTGTTCCCGTAGAAGTTTTTCACATTATAACTTGAAATAATAAGCCCCTTTGGGATTGATTTCTGGCTTCCTGAAAATTGAAAATAATGGGTCAGATGACTGTAGCCGATGGCAATAACGATTAAAGAAAGAAGTGCATATCGGGTTTTGGAAAACAACCACAAGAAAACAAAGAGAATATTGATGAGCAAAAGATAGGGATAAGCTAATCCGAAGAGGGCAGGAACCCAAAATGTTGCCGGACTAATTTTGCTCGACAGGTAACTAATTAGAAGCCCGAAAATGGCTAATAGATTCAGGAAAAGAACAATATTTCGGAAAAATTTCTTCACAATCAAATATCATTTTGTAACAGTTCAAACAAATATATATAAAACCAAAGCTTGAAGCGATTCATCCGACTATGATTTATCTACTGAATGTTGTTTTTTAAGACAATACTTCTGATGCTTTCCGGGGACAGATTTGTTGTTCCCAGTCCGGCATCTTCTGCCTGATTCAGATAAGGCAGTGAATTCAGTTGAATTCCAATTCGTTTTGCGGCATAAGAATCTGCAGCGACAATATCCGATGACATGACCAGTGTTTTGTATTCGTTGACCGCATCTTTACCCGGAATCCTAGTGATATCCATGATATTTAAAACGGGAGTTTTGAATTTGACAAAATCTATCAAGGATTGTGGATTAGCTGGTTGGTTCCAGATTAATCCTGCCAGGTTTTGAAAAGCTCCGAAATAGTTTCCTTCGGAATCTTGTTGCACCGAAGGCACATTGATGATCAGATCAACTTCCTCAATAACCTTATGGATTTTGGCCGAGGTCATGGTTCCACCTTGCGGAAGTTGAACCTCTGGATACAGAAATTCCTGATCTCCCGGGAGAATCTTTGCACCAGCGTCTTTAACTGCCCGCTCAATGCCGCTGTTTTTGTAGCATTTGGTCCATTCATCTTCAGTGTGATCGACTAAGTATACGGCGCGTGCCCTCACTTTGTAGCAAGCTTCAACCAGATGAGCCAAGAGCTCCGGGTTTGTATTTCTTCCACTTTCCGGTCCTTGATTCCAGCGTAATGTGGGTTTCACTAATACCTTCGCTCCCGTCGGAATAAACTGCTCTAGCCCACCTAGAGCTTCCAGACAGAGATCAAGCATGTTAGCCGGACTTCCTCCGCGGATAAAGCCCAGTTTTGCTTTGCTGGTCGATTTGGTGTTGGATGCAAACAGTAGTCCTCCGGTTGCCAGTAAGCTATTTTGTATGAATTGTCGTCGTTTCATTTCAAGTAGGATTTAATGCTCACACAATTCAGCAAAAATCATGCGATCTTTTCCGTTGATATCTTTCTTTAACTGAACGTTTGAAAACCCATTTTCTTTTAATAGCGACTTGGTTTTTTTTCCAAACGCTTCATTGATCTCGAGAAATAGTTTGCCGTTTGTAGCAAGATGTTGTTTCGCAAAAACTGCAATAGCTCTATAAAAAATCAAAGCTTGATCATCCGGTACAAACAGCGCAGTTTCCGGCTCGTATTGAAGAACATTGTTCTGCATTTGTTGTTTTTCAGATTCTTTCACATAGGGTGGGTTGCTGACCAAGATATCTATTTTTTCAAATGTTTTGGGCAGTTGAGGGTCTAGAATGTTGAGGTGAAAAAAGGCAATTTCAGCCTGATGTCGTGTTGCATTTTCTTTGGCTACTCGAAGTGCATCGTCCGAAATGTCGCAAGCTAAAATATTGGCCTTTTGGTAGTGTCTTTTCAGGCTTATCGGGATACATCCACTGCCTGTTCCAATATCCAGAATTCGAAACGCTCCGTCTTTTTGACGACGCAAAATCCAGCGGACCAATTCCTCTGTTTCCGGCCTTGGGATTAGCACTTTGCGGTTGACTTTAAAAACCAGATCGGAAAAATAGGCTTCTCCTAAAATATATTGAATTGGTTCCGATTGTTTCAGCCGGTCAACAATAGTGTGAATTTTTTCAATCTCCTTCGAAGTTAAAGCTTCGTCCTGCTTAGTAACCAAGTCTGTTAAATTATATCCTTTTAAGTGTTGAAGGATAATTCGAATAAAACCTTCAACTTCTTCCTTCGGATATGTCTCTGCCAATTCTTTTCTGATATATTTGATGCTTGCCTGCATTTATTTGTATTTTTGACAAAGTTAGTTTTTTCCTGATGAACACTGTCGAAAAATACATGACCCGTTGTTTGGAGTTGGCCCTGTTGGGTGCCGGAGATGCGGCTCCAAATCCAATGGTGGGCTGCGTAATTGTGCATCGGGGAAAAATAATAGGCGAAGGGTATCATGAAAAATGTGGAGAGCCACATGCCGAAGTGAATGCCGTTAATAGTGTTAAGAACAAGACGTTACTAAATTCCTCGACTTTGTATGTCAGCCTTGAGCCTTGTGCTCATTTTGGGAAAACTCCTCCCTGCTCTGATCTGATCATCGAGCACGAAATTCCGGAAGTGGTTGTTGGTTCAATCGATCCGTTTGCAGAAGTTGCAGGTAAAGGAATTGAAAAGATGCAAAAGGCAGGAATCAATGTAACGGTTGGGGTGCTCGAAAAGGAATGCTTGTGGTTAAACCGTCGTTTTCTTACTTTCCATCAGAAAAAGCGCCCTTATCTAGTGCTGAAGTGGGCTCAAACTCTGGATGGTTTTTTGGATATTGATCGGTCTCAGATCGCTTATGGGCAACCAACATGGATAAGTAACGAATTATCGCGTAGACAAGTGCATAAACAACGCAGCGAAGAGGCGGCAATTTTGGTTGGTACAAACACCGCGTTGAAAGACAATCCGACGCTTACTGTGCGCGAGTGGTTTGGGAACCAGCCAACGCGGTTGTTGCTCGACCGGAAAAACCGACTGTCAGAAAAACTTTCCCTAAAAGACCAAAAAGTACCAACCATTGTTTTTACAGAGG
The DNA here is from genome assembly GCF_963678245.1 of uncultured Sunxiuqinia sp. NCBI lineage: Bacteria > Pseudomonadati > Bacteroidota > Bacteroidia > Marinilabiliales > Prolixibacteraceae > Sunxiuqinia > uncultured Sunxiuqinia sp. The sequence continues at coordinate 70,346 of NZ_OY782768.1, read as the reverse complement.
AAGATGCCATGTCAAAGCATAATCTTCAATTTGTAAAGATCGATTTCCAAACCAATATTCTTCCTCAAATCCTACATTGGTTGCATGAGAATGAAATTCAGTCTGTGATTATTGAGGGGGGGCTACATTTACTACAGTCCTTTATTGATCAGAATTTGTGGGATGAGGCGCATGTTTACTACGGAAACACCTTTTTTGTAAAGGGAGTGCAAGCACCAACTTTGCCAGTTTCGCCGGTTAAAACCGAAAACATGCACGATACCATGTTAAAGTTTTTTGTAAATCCCAGCTAAATCGCATTCGGGCCATTAGCGATAATGGGAATGCCTAGTTTTTTTTCAACATATTGAAAATAGTAGAACAACTTGTGGTTAATTTCAAGCCCATAATCGGTTTGAACATCGTAATTGATTTGTCCTTCCAATAACTGAGAGTTACGTTTCCATATTGACTGATGATTCCAGGCATTTGCATATTGCTGATTCCAATTTTCGTAGTAGTCCTGCGAATGATACCACGATGGTTTACTGTTTGTGATATACCAGGTTTCGAAACCCGAATCCAACACAATTAGTTCGTAAGTAATGGTATCTTCTTTAGTTGTTTCCAGTGTTACTTCTTTTTGCTGAATGGGTTTTTGTGTACCGCACGCAAATGCAATTATCAAAATAGAGAGTGTAAGAATGTTTTTCATGACTTTTGTTTTTAACCTATACGAATAAGGTAGGTAGTTTGTTTATCAAATTAAAATTGCTGAAATTTAGTTGATCGATTTAAACACTTACTGAATGTTAGAATTTCTTAAGGAAATTTGGCACTACACGCCTGAAACTATTACTATTTTATATTTCGTTACTGTAGTTTTTATTGCTGTATTAATTGTGCTCGAAAACCGGAATCCGATAAAAACCATTAGTTGGGTTTTGGTGTTAATAACGCTTCCCGTTTTAGGGATTATCATTTATCTGTTTTTTGGTCAGGAGTACCGTAAAAAGAAAATGTTCTCGAAAAAAGGACTTTATTATTTGGAGAAATTACGGAGACAAACTCAGAATCAGTTGAGGCGACTTCCTCAAAATGAGCACCTCTTTGAAAAGAAAACGTTATCCAAGAAGCATTTAATAAACTTAATGCTGGCTAACTCCAGTTCTTTGTTAACTGACAATAACCAAGTGACTATACTTAAGGATGGTCAGGAAACCTTTCAGGCAATTTTCCAAGCTATTCAAAATGCGAAACATCACATTCACCTCGAATATTATATTGTTGAGAATGACAATCTGGGAAATCAGTTAAAAGATTTACTAGTCCAAAAAGCCGTACAGGGAATTGAGATCCGGTTTATATACGATGATGTTGGCAGTTGGCAGTTGCCAAAGGAATATATTAAAGAATTGAAAGAGGCGGGCGTAAAAATTGACTGTTTTATGCGGGTTCGCTTTCCTTTATTGACTTCAAGGGTGAACTATCGCAACCACCGGAAAATAATTGTAATTGATGGTGAAATTGGTTTTACCGGCGGCTTGAATATCGCTGATCGGTATATGAATGGAACGAAATGGTTAGGGAAATGGCGTGATACTCATTTGATGGTTCGGGGAAGTGCAGCGACTTCGCTTCAGATTGTATTTATGGCCGATTGGTATTTTGTTTCAAAAGAAATACTGAAAGGCGAAGGCTATTTTCGGGAACTACCCCAAGGCGGAGGAAAATTAATGCAGGTGGTATCCAGTGGACCCGATTCGGACTGGGAAAGCATCGGGCAGGCTTACTTTTCAGCCATTGCTTCGGCCAAAGAACGGGTGTTTATTGCTACGCCATATCTGATCCCGACTCCTGATATCATTTATGCTATGAAAACTGTCGCTCTTGGTGGAGTTGATATTCGAGTGTTGCTGCCCGAAAAATGCGATGCCTTTTTCCCGAAGTGGGGAACTGATTCATACATCGAAGAGCTGCTCGAGGCAGGCGTAAAAATCTATCATTATAAACCTGGGTTTACACATAGTAAGGTAATTGTAGCCGATGGCATATTTTCATCGGTTGGGACCGCGAATCTGGATTTTCGGAGTTTAGAAACTAATTTCGAGGTGAATGCTTTGGTGTATGATGAAGAAACTGCCAGTTCTTTGGAAAACTACTTTTACCAGGATTTTAAAAGTAGCGAACAGCTGATCTTAGGCGAATGGCAGCGACGAAACAAGTGGCGCAAGGCGATGGAGTCTTTCGCTCGAATTTTAAGTCCAATGCTTTAATTGAGAGATACTTTACTTCCGTTAGTCGGGCGAATCTACCTTCCTGAAATAGCTCGAAATCGAGTCAAAATATACTTTATAGGCTTCAATCCCTTTCATGGTAATCGTGCAGGTCGTGAGTGGGTAATTGCCTTTAAATGATTTTCTAATCTCGATATATTCTGCTTCATTTAATTTCTTCATTTGAAAGCTGAGGTTTCCCTTTGTCGTGTCAATATTGTCAAGCAGATAACTAAATTCAGCACTCTTAAAATTGATTAGGATTGACATGATTGCTAGCCGAACCGGGGGATGAATTATGGGATCAAGTTTTTTATACATACGATGCTGTTTTCATAGATTTAGCATAAAGCAAATAACTTGGAACGATTGTAAATTTTTTTGTCTGTTTTTGTTTTTTATCCGTTCATAGTTTTTCCTTTTCAATAGCAATACATGGAGCTGATAATGAAATATAGTCACGCTTGTTTATGAAATATTGTAGATGAACTTCAGGTTCGTTTCGTTTTATTAGTTTTAAATACAGAATTAGTTTGTAATACAAACTTAATTTATTAATCATTGAAAGTCAAGCGTTTTTATATATTTTTAATCGATTGATGCTGAAAAAGATATAGGTGGTTCAAAAAAGGATTATCGAATTGAATATTCAATGAATAAAATGCGTACAATTGCAAAAATATATTGATTGAATTAAAACATGCAATCCACTTTGATTCTTTTGGATTCGATCACGCAATGGAAACCATACTACGAAACGGAAACCATTACGACTGCTGCGAATTACTTGCAGGATGAACACCTGAGCAAAAATCCATTGCTCGTCATTAATCTTTGCAAAAACTTACAATACCATACTGAAGGTTACTACTGTTCGTTGTTGGCTCAGGCTCGTGGACATAAAGTATTACCTGACGTGGATGTTTTGAACCGACTCGAAAGTGGGACAATTTCACGTTTGGACGACAGCCTTCAGAAAATCACTTATCGGTGGATCCAATCTCTCAGTCGTGTGGCGGATGAGTTAACGACTTTAGATATTTATTTTGGAACTTGTTATGTTCCCGAAATGAATAGAGTCGCACGGTTTATTTTTGAGCAATTGCCTTGTCCTATTTTGCGAGTTCAATTTGCGAACCGACCAAAAAACCAGATTGACAACATTCGTCCATTAAGCTTAAATGAGCTTGCTGACGAACAGCAGGACTTTTTCGCACAGGCGCTAGATAATTTTAATAAACGGGTATGGCGGCAACCGCGCTCGCATAAATCAACCCGTTTTGATTTGGCTATTTTGCATGATCCGAACGAGCTGCTTCCGCCGAGCAATAAGGGAGCATTAAATCGCTTCTTGGCGCAAGCAAAAAAGATGAACATCAATGCGGAGTTGATTACCGAAGAGGACTCCATTCGTCTGCTGGAATTTGATGCATTGTTTATTCGTCAAACAACGGCTTTAAATCATGTAACTTATCGTATGGCCCAACAGGCTCGTCAGGCCGATATGGTTGTGATTGACGACCCGCTTTCAATTATTCGGTGCACCAATAAAGTTTATCTGAAGGAGCTTTTAGAGCGGGAGGGAGTTCCCACACCAAAGTCAAAGTTGATTTTTAAAAACAATCTGCTTTCATATCAAGAGCTCGAAAGCTATTTGGGGAAACCAATTGTACTGAAGGTTCCGGATGGTTCATTTTCGTTGGGCATGTACAAGGTGACCAGCTCAATCGAATACAACGATGCACTTGGGATCTTGTCTGAAAAGTCATCCGTTTTTCTGGCTCAGGAGTTTGTGCCAACTGCCTTTGATTGGCGTATTGGAATTCTAGATGGTGAAGTTTTGTATGCTTGTAAATATTTTATGGCTCGTGGACATTGGCAAATATATGACCATCAGGATAATGGGAAGACTCGTTCGGGAGCATTTGAAACGATACCAGTTGGTCAGGTTCCAAAACACGTTATCCGAAATGCGGTAAAGGCAGCCTCTTTAATTGGCAAAGGTTTATATGGTGTCGATTTAAAGGAGATTGAAGGGCGATCTATGGTTATTGAGGTGAATGATAACCCATCTATTGATCAGGGGGTAGAAGATGTGGTTTTAGGTGATGAGTTGTATCGTCTGGTCTTGCGAGAGTTTTTGGAACGACTGGAACTAAAACGCAGGTAGATGGCTGATTCTTTAAATATCAGAAAGGCTGAAAAAAAAGATGTTCCCGAATTATTTCGGATAGAACAACGCTGCTTTGATGCTGAAAGTTTCTCGCGTCGCCAAATCAATTATCTGGTATCTCGTTCGAAAGGGGAATTTTTGGTGTTAACTGAAAATGACAATATTGCTGGATTCCTGATTTTGCTGCAACGCAGAAACTCGCCAGGAGTACGAATTTATTCGCTGGCCGTTTCACCCAATTACAGAGGGAAACAATATGCGAAACAACTTGTGTTGAAAGCTGATCAGGTAGTTAAATACCTGTCGAAGAGATTCTTACATCTTGAAGTCAGCGAGGCTAATTTTTCAGCCATACAATTGTACCGGAAATTGGGGTTTCAAATCACCGGAAAACGCGGGCGGTATTATAAAGATGGGAGCGATGCTTGGTTGATGAGATTGGGAGTCAATCCATCAAAACTGAGTTAGTCGACGGATCTTCAAATTACTAATTTCAGAATCATTTAAAAATATTAACTTTGTGGCCTGAAAATACAGACTGATTTTATGAGCGATAACAGGTACATGGCACGTGGTGTTTCGGCTTCGAAAGAAGATGTTCATCAGGCCATTAAAAATATTGACAAGGGACTGTTCCCCAAAGCATTTTGCAAAATTATTCCCGATGTGTTGGGCGGTGATCCGGACTGGTGTAACATCATGCATGCTGATGGAGCAGGAACAAAATCCTCATTGGCATACATGTACTGGAAAGAAACCGGCGATATCTCAGTCTGGAAAGGTATTGCGCAGGATGCGTTAATAATGAATATCGACGACCTCCTTTGTGTCGGTGCGACCGATAATATTTTGTTGTCATCAACAATCGGACGGAATAAAAATAAAATTCCAGGTGAAGTAATTGCCGCAATTATCAACGGAACCGACGAGCTGTGCCATGAATTAAAGAAAATGGGTGTTGGTGTTTTTCCAACAGGTGGCGAAACAGCCGATGTGGGTGATTTGGTTCGCACCATTATTGTCGATTCAACGGTCACTTGTCGCATGAAACGTACGGACGTGGTCTCTGCTGATAATATTCAGGCCGGCGATGTGATCGTAGGATTATCTTCGTTTGGACAGGCAACCTACGAAAAGGAATACAATGGTGGTATGGGTAGCAACGGACTAACTTCGGCCCGACACGATGTATTTGCAAATTACCTGGCTGAAAAGTACCCCGAGAGTTTTGACTCGGAAGTTCCGGCTGACTTGGTTTATTCAGGAAGCAAAAAGCTTACTGAAGCGATAGAAGGAATTGGATTGGATGCCGGAAAACTTGTTTTATCTCCAACTCGTACGTATGCGCCCGTCATCAAAAAAATATTGGATGAGCACCGCGCAGAGATTCATGGAATGGTGCATTGCTCGGGTGGCGCACAAACTAAAGTGCTTCATTTTGTTGATGGTGTTCATGTCATCAAGAACAACCTTTTCCCGGTTCCACCGTTGTTTAAATTGATTCAGGAAGAGTCAAAAACCGATTGGGCAGAGATGTACAAAGTTTTCAACATGGGACATCGAATGGAAGTTTACCTGAAGCCTGAATTTGCTGAATCGATCATTGAAATTTCAAAATCATTTAACGTCGAAGCGCAGATTGTTGGTAAAGTTGAAGCTATTGATGGTAAAAAACTCACTATCGAATCTGAACACGGAACTTTTGAGTATTAAATACCCGGATACATTATTCCTGATCTTTTATCTCGAATCTAGTATCTTTTATCTTGAATCTAGTATCTTAAAAATATGGCAGACCATTCAATATTAGAAAAATACGAAGCTATTCAGCACCGTCTGGATGAAGTAGGGCAGCAAATTACCGATCCGTCGGTGATGGCAGACATGAAACGCTATGTGAAACTTAGCCAGGAATACAAACGATTAGAGTCGCTGGTAGCGGCGTTCAAAGAATATAAAAGTCTGGTTGATAATATTGAATCAGGCAAAGAAATGCTGGCACAGGAAACAGATGAGGAAATTCGAGAAATGGCCAGAGAAGAAATGGAAGGCAGCGAAGAGCAACTTCCTGAAAAAGAAAAAGAAATCAAAATGCTCCTGGTTCCTGCTGATCCCGAAGATAGCAAAAATGCAATTCTTGAGATTCGTGCCGGAACAGGTGGAGATGAGGCCAGTATCTTTGCCGGCGATTTGTTTCGTATGTACACTAAATACTGCGAGAAAAAAGGCTGGCGTATGGAAGTTACTACCGTGAATGAAGGAACTTCCGGTGGTTATAAAGAAATTGTGGCCAATGTTTCAGGCGAAGGCGTTTATGGTATTCTGAAATACGAATCAGGGGTACACCGGGTACAGCGCGTGCCACAAACCGAAACACAAGGACGTGTGCATACATCCGCTGCATCGGTAGCTGTACTTCCCGAAGCGGAGGAATTTGATATCGACTTGCGTAATGAAGATATCCGCCGCGATGAGTTCTGTTCTTCTGGTCCCGGTGGGCAGTCGGTAAATACGACTTACTCAGCCATTCGGCTGACACACATTCCAACCGGAATTGTTGTGCAGTGTCAGGATCAAAAATCGAAACTGAAAAACCTGGATAAGGCGATGGTTGAATTACGGTCGCGGATTTATAACATGGAGCACCAAAAATACTTGGATGAAATTGCTTCGAAACGAAAAACGATGGTTTCAACCGGCGACCGTTCGGCAAAAATCCGAACTTACAACTGGCCGCAAGGACGGGTGACTGATCACCGAATTAACCTGACGCTTTATAATTTGCAAGCCATTATTAATGGTGATATCGATGAGATTATCGAGAAGTTAATGGTGGAAGAAAACTCAGAAAGGCTGAAAGAAGCAGAAATTTAATTAACATTCCTGCGAAGGCAGGAATCTTTCTGTGAGTGAGTTACTACGTTTACATATTAACCAATAAGCCTGATGGTGTGTTATATATTGGTTTTACGAATTACCTTGAGAGAAGAATTAAGGAACATAAAACGAAACAAGTAAAAGGATTCACATACAAGTATAATTTGAGTAAGTTGGTTTATTTCGAAGAATTTGAAAATAGTTTTGAAGCTTTTCAGAGAGAAAGACAAATGAAGAAATGGAAAAGACAATGGAAGCTAAATTTGATTAACGAAATGAATCCTGAGTGGAAAGACTTATCGAAAGATTGGTATACTGATTAACGAACAGATTCCGGCTGAAACGACGTGTAATGCCGGAATGATAAAAAACAAACATGAACCGTGAACAATTATTTGAACAGATCAAGAAAAAAAGAAGCTTTTTGTGTGTCGGATTGGATTCTGATATCCTCAAAATTCCGGTTCACCTGAAAGAAACTACAGATCCGATATTTGCTTTCAACAAAGAAATTATTGACGCCACACAAGATCTGTGCGTGGCTTACAAACCAAACCTGGCTTTTTACGAGAGTCTGGGAGTTGTCGGCTGGGAAAGCCTGGATAAAACGGTGCGTTATATTCGTGAAAAGTATCCGGAGCAGTTTATTATTGCCGATGCGAAGCGCGGCGATATTGGGAATACATCCAATTTATATGCTCGTGCTTTTTTCGATCGCATGGATTTTGACGCGGTGACAGTCGCTCCCTACATGGGAGAAGATTCAGTAAAACCATTTATGACTTATTTGGATAAATGGGTGATTCTATTAGCACTAACATCAAATAAAGGAGCATTCGATTTTCAGTTCATCAAAAATGAAGAGAATGGGGACATGCTGTATGAGTCGGTTCTGAAAACCTCTCAAACGTGGGGAACTACTGACAATATGATGTATGTTGTTGGTGCCACCAAAGCTGAGAAATTGGAAGAAATTCGTGTGATTATCCCTGAGCATTTTCTATTGGTTCCAGGAGTTGGAGCACAGGGTGGAAGTCTGGAAGAAGTTGCCAAATACGGTATGAACGACCAGTGTGGATTGTTGGTGAACTCGTCGCGTGGAATTATTTATGCATCGGGCGATACTGATTTTGCAGAAAAAGCCAGAGAGGCAGCAATGGAAATTCAGGTTGATATGGAAGAATTACTGCTTGAAGCAGAATTGTTGTAAAAACGATTTTTATCTATTATATCGAGCCCGGCTATTGTCGGGCTTTTTTGTTTTTGCAATGTTTATGGTGCAACGGCTTGCATAATCAATCCACACAGCCACGCACCGTATGTTCCCATTGCATAACCAAGAACGGCCAGCAAAACGCCAACGGGAGCCAACGAAGGATGGAAAGCCGCTGCAACAACCGGCGCACTGGCAGCACCTCCAATATTGGCTTTACTTCCAACTGCCAGAAAAAAATATGGAGCTCGGATGAGTTTCCCAACAATCAAGAGCAAGATGACATGAATCAACATCCAGATACCACCAACGGCAAATAACTCTATATTATCAAATATTTTGGTGATGTCCATTTTCATTCCAATAGTTGCAACAAGCACATAAATAAAGATGGTTCCTATTTTCGATGCTCCGGCTCCTTCGTAGTTGCGCAGTTTGGTAAATGATAGTCCAATGCCGATTGTTGTTGATAGAATAATCAACCAAAAGAACCTGGATGTCAAGCTAAATTTATTGAGAGATGGAGCATGAATCTCGATGTATGGGACTATTACATCAGCAACGAAATGTGCGAACCCTGTTACTCCAAGTCCAATGGACAGAATAACCATCAGGTCAGTGGTACTTGGTATTCGCGCTGTTTTTAAGCTGAAATCGTGCATCTTTTTTTGCAGGTGGTCGACACTGCTGGCATCTGCTTTGAAAAATTTATCGATTTGCTTAGCTTTGCCAACACCGATCAATAAAATAGCCATCCAAACCTCAGCTACTAAAACATCAACGGTAATCATGATGGAATAGAGCCGATCTGAGGGTTTAAATATCTCGTACATGGCCGCTTGGTTAGCGCCACCACCAATCCAGCTTCCGGCAATGGTCGTCATTCCTCGCCATACTGCGTCGGGACCAGCTCCACCAATTAAATCAGGATTAATGGCAGAGGTAATCAAGATCGCCAATGGTCCTCCGATAATCACCCCAAAAGTTCCGGTCACGAACATAATTAGTGCTTTGCTTCCGAGTTTAAAAACCTCTTTTAAATCGATACTGAGAGTGAGTAAAACCAAACTGGCAGGGAGCAAATAGCGCGAGGCCACAAAATAAAGCTGCGAGTTTTCACCATCAACAATGCCAAAAGTAGTTAGCAAACTGGGCAAAAAATAGCACAAAAGTAGCATCGGTATGATGCTGTAAAACTTTTTGAAAATTGGGCTGGATGAATTGCTTGTATAAAATATCCCGGCCAATAATAGGAGTAAAAGACCTAAAGTAATCGCATCGTTTTGGATAAGGGCGCTGGCATGTTCAGTCTGCATAACTATTTATTTTTTGAGAAATTACTGAGAATTTCAGTTTTCTTGCTTAAGCTTAATTCGCTTATCGTCGCAAAAATAGCCATATTATTATGGAATAAAACTACAAATGTCAGATTGACCACTTCATTAGTTGACGTCAGACTGTGAGCGTGTATCATATAACTGAACTTTCGGACTCAGATCTAACAGCGTTCTCAACAACTATTCAGTCAGATTTGTTGTTTCATGAATAATGTGCATCTAGGATTGGGTTCCTGAATTAATCGGAATCAGCGAGTTTGTTGACGAGATTTTTCCCGGATTCAATAGTTTGGAAGATTAAGTTGTTGACTGTTAGTTCTTATTTCTGATCCTTGTGGTGCCTAAAAAAAATAATCTATGAAAAAAATATTTTTACTCTCCCTGTTGTTTATTCAGATAAGTGTATTTTCTCAACAACCGTTAAAGGTTGAAATAGCCGAACGACCATCTTCCATGGGGATTCAGCCGGCTTTTGAAGTAGCTGTTCCTAATGCCAGTGTGAAGGACGCCGAAGAATTGTTTGAAAATTCGATGCACGAGAAAAAGTTCTTTGGATTGATCAAGAAGAAGGCTGATTCGAAAAAGAGCGGAGAAGAGTGGATGACTGAAGAGTTTGACTTTAAGACCGTGAGTGATAAACCGATGGTTGTTCTTTTTCAAGCGGCTGATTACGATGACTTGACCTATGTCCGTTTTTTCTTTATTCAGGACAATCAGTTTTTAGGATCTTCCGATTATAATCCAGCGAAGGATATTCGAAATGCAGAGAGCTTTGTTCAACAATATGCCGTAACGCTTTCTCAGCAGACTATCCAGACTGAAATTGACAGTGAGAAGAAAGCGTTGTCCAAGCTTGAGAAGAAACTCCGAAAGTTGAAGAAAAAAGGCAAGAGGCTTCGAAAGAAGATGGCCAATAGAAAGGATGAATACTTCGGGGAGCTTGTAATTTTAGATGATCCGGTAGAAATTGATGGTGCTACAAAAGGCCAGAAGCGAAAGCTCAAAGGCTATGAGAGAAGGATGAGACGGAATTACAAGCAGCAACAGGATATTGAAAGCCAAATAGCGAATCAGGAAAAAGTGATTGAGAGACTGAATTCAAAACTTGAAGATGTTGAATAGCTTCCGGGATTGACTATAATAGTTTCTGGTATTTTTCATAACTTTAGTGAAAAATCACTCTGTTATGAATGAAGCTTTTCTTCAGTTTATATGGAAACATAAGTTATTCAGTACAGAACAGTTGAAAGTTGATCGTCAGCCTGTTCAAATTCTTCAAGTGGGACAACATAATTCGGACGCCGGCCCTGATTTCTTTAATTCACGTATCAAAATCGGGGAGACCACTTGGGCCGGAAATGTGGAAATTCATCAAAAAGCTTCAGATTGGTATCGACATCAGCATGAAACGGACGAGGCGTATAATAACGTGATATTGCACGTGGTTCGCGATAATGATGAAGAAATTCGTAATTCAAAGGGCGAATTAATTCCTGCCATGGTGTTGGATTATCCGAAACATTTGGAGGCGAACTATCAGCTACTTTTAAAATCGGACCGGTGGATTGCCTGCGCTGATCGTTTTCACGAAGCCGATCCGATGGCTTTGCAAATTTGGTTTCATGGTTTGATGATTGAGCGACTTCAGCAAAAGACACAAAATATTGTTGATCGGCTGGAGCAGAATAAAAACGATTGGAACGAAACATTCTACCAGATGCTGGCCCGTAACTTTGGATTTAAAGTGAATGACCAACCCTTTGAAATGCTGGCCCACGCCTTGCCGTTGCAAATTTTAGGCAAGCATAAAAACAACTTGTTTCAGGTTGAAGCATTACTTTTTGGAACAGCCGGTTTGTTGAACGAACAGTTATTGGGCGACGATTATTATTTGGCATTGCGGAAGGAATATTCATTTTTATATAAAAAATACCGACTGAAGTCCGTTGAAACACATATATGGAAGTTTTTGCGTTTGCGTCCGGTTAACTTTCCAACAGTACGTTTGGCCGAATTTGCCGCACATATTCACCAATCTTCAGCATTATTTTCATCGCTCGTTGAGTTAGATGATTTGGCCGAAATTCAAAAACTGTTTAAGGTGCAAGCTTCGGAGTACTGGGATACTCATTATCGGTTTAATAAAGCTTCAGCGAAACGAAAAAAAGTACTTGGCGATACAGCTTTTCAAAACCTGATGATTAATACCGTGGTGCCCTTTCTTTTTATTTATGGTGAGTACCACAACCAGGCTCATTTGAAAGAGAAAGCACTTGATTTTCTTGAACGTATTCCGGCTGAAAAAAACTCAATCATTTCAAATTGGCAAAAATTAGGGGTCGATGTTCGCTCGGCATATGACAGCCAAGCATTGATTCAGTTGAAAAATTGTTATTGCAATCCCAAAAAATGTTTAAATTGCCACGTAGGAACCAAATTAATTAATCACGCGATTAAAGGGGAAATAAGTTAGCCCATGAATAAATTTCAGGAAGTTTCACATAGAACAATCCAAACCGGTATTTTTTTGCTGATTTTCATGGTTTCGCTTGGAACGGCTGGCTTTTGGTACATTGAAGATTTTTCGCTGATTGATGCGTTCTTCATGACTATTATCACCGTCTCGACAGTTGGCTTTGGCGAAATTCATCCGCTGTCTGATGGTGGCAAGTTATTCACCTCCGGATTAATATTTTTCAGCTTGGGTAGTTTGGCATATGTCGGTTCAAGTATGGCCAGCTTTGTGTTCGATGGCGAATTAATGAACTATTTAAAAACCTATCGTGTGGATAAAAAAATCGTGAAATTGAAAGATCATGTTATTATTATCGGTTACGGACGTAACGGAGAACAAGCGGCCATTGAGCTGCGTGATCATGGAGTTGAATTTGTGATCATCGAACGACGCGAAAATGTCTTGGCACGTATCCGTAAGGATGTTCGGTTGCTATATATTCAGGGAGACGCGACACATGAAGAAGTTTTGAAAAAAGCCGGTGTTGGCCGGGCGCGAGCTTTGATTGCCACTACCCCGAATGATGCCGATAATGTTTTTGTAGCTCTTACAGCCCGAAGCATGAATCCGAGTTTACGAATTGTAAGCCGTGCTTCTGAAATGGAATCGGATATGAAGCTGAAGCGTGCTGGAGTAACGAATGTTATTATGCCCGAACGTATCGGAGGTCAGCGCATGGCTAAATTAGTTACTCAGCCTGATGTAGTTGAGTTTCTCGAATACATTTTACTGCAGAAAAGTAAAGATGTTAGTTTAGAGGAAATCAACTGTAATAATATGGCTGATTATTTTGTGAATAAGCCGATTAGTATATTGAAGGACGAAGACTCTTCGGGAGTCAATATCATTGGAATTAAAATTAGTGGTGCCAAGTATGTGTTTAATCCTGACCCGAATTTGACATTGAGTCGTGGCGATCAGCTATTTGTCATTGGTTCACCCGACCAAGTGAAATCTTTCAGAGAGTCGCTGGAATCGCCTAAGTATTCGTAACGCTTCAATGTTAGATGATTCTGGCTTGCGTTGGATGCACCTAGTTGTTTTTTCAAAATTACAGAGGAGCATATTTGCTAATAAAAGTAAGGATTAAATAAAAGCCATTTTCAATAGCTACTACCTAATTTTCTCACCATGAGATTGAAAATCAAAGTTTTTTGATTACTTTTGCGCTAGTTTTTGAAATTAATTTTAAGCGGTTGTTATTGAATGCGATGCAACGGTTTAAAAATTGTATCACTTTTAAACATTAAAGAAAATGTATTTAACTTCAGAAAAGAAAACAGAGTTTTTTGAAAAGTTTGGTAAAGATGCAAAAGACACGGGTACAGCCGAAGGGCAAATTGCCTTGTTCTCATACCGGATCTCTCACTTAACCGAGCACTTGAAAAAGAACAAAAAAGATTACAGTACACAGCGTTCGTTGGTTCGCTTGGTAGGTAAACGTCGTAGTTTACTCGACTACCTAAAAAAGAAAGATATTGAAAGATATCGTGCAATTGTAAAAGAATTGAAATTACGTCGATAATTTTATACACAGAAGGGGCAATATATTTATTGCCTTTTCTTATTTTTGAAATCCCCACCACCATTCGACAAAGTTCGTATTGTTAAATTTTATCACAAAAATTAATTATGAATCAAATTATTAAAACAATTGACCTCGGCGATGGCCGGCAAATTACGATTGAAACAGGTCGTTTAGCCAAACAAGCTGATGGTGCAGTTGTCGTTAGGATGGGTGACACCATGTTGCTGGCCACTGTGGTTTCAGCGAAAGATGCTAGAGAGGATGTTGATTTTATGCCGGTATCGGTTGATTATCGCGAAAAATTCTCTGCTGCAGGTCGTTTCCCCGGTGGGTTTTTGAAACGTGAAGCTCGTCCGAGTGACGATGAAATTTTGGTTGCCCGCTTGGTTGACCGTGCCCTCCGTCCACTCTTTCCAGCTGATTATCACGCTGAAACTGCGGTAATGATCAGCCTTATTTCCTATGACAAAGACGTTATGGCCGACTCATTGGCCGGATTAGCTGCATCAGCAGCAATCGCTGTATCTGACGTTCCTTTTGAGGCGCCAATTTCTGAAGTGCGTGTTGGACGTGTTGACGGCGAGATGATTGTCAACCCAAGTAGCGCTCAGTTGGCTGAAGCCGATATTGACATCATGGTAGCTGCAACTTACGACAATATCATGATGGTTGAAGGTGAGATGGATGAAGTGTCAGAAGAAGAGATGCTTGAAGCCATTAAAGTTGCTCACGATGCCATTAAAATTCACTGTAAAGTACAGGAAGAATTAGCTGCCGAAGTTGGTGTTGTGAAACGCGAGTATTGTCACGAAGTAAACAACGAAGAACTGAAAGCTAAAGTAGAAGCAGACTTATTCGATGCTTGTTACGATATTGCAAAACAGCAACTAAAAGATAAACAACTACGTATTGAGTCATTTGCTAAAATTGTAGATGACTATGTTGAGAAGTACCTTGAAGAAAATGCTGAAAACGAAGAAATAGACTTAGTTCAAGATGAAAAGCTTATCCGCCGATACTTCCACAAAGTAGAGGGAGAATCTATGCGTCGCATGATTTTGGATGAAGGTATTCGCTTGGATGGTCGTAAAACAGATGAAATTCGTCCAATTTGGGGAGAAGTTGATTATTTGCCAGGAGCTCATGGTTCAGCCATTTTTACTCGTGGTGAAACACAGTCGCTTTCTTCAATCACTTTGGGAACTAAAATGGACATTAAAAAAATTGATAATGTAACGTTCCAGGGAACTGAGCGGTTTTTATTGCATTACAATTTCCCTCCATTTTGTGTTGGTGATGCGAAAACACCTCGTGGATTAGGGCGTCGTGAAATTGGTCATGGTAACTTGGCTTTCCGTGCCTTGAAGCGAATGATTCCTGAAGATTTTCCATATGTTGTTCGTGTTGTTTCTGATATTTTGGAATCAAATGGATCATCATCAATGGCAACAGTTTGTGCCGGAACCATGTGTATGATGGATGCCGGAATGAATATGAAGCGTCCGGTTTCGGGTATCGCCATGGGACTAATTACCGATAAGAATTCGGATAAGTTCGCGGTGCTTTCTGACATTCTGGGAGATGAAGATCACTTGGGTGACATGGACTTCAAAGTAACCGGAACTGAAAAAGGTATTACAGCAACCCAAATGGATATTAAAGTTGACGGGCTTTCATACGAAGTGTTGTCGCAAGCTTTGCATCAGGCCAAAGAAGGTCGTGAGCATATCCTTGGAAAAATCCTTGAAGTTATTCCTGAACCTCGTGTAGAATACAAACCAAATGTTCCACGTGTTGAAACCATTCAGATTCCTAAGGATATGATTGGACCAATCATTGGACCTGGAGGTAAAAATATTCAGCAAATGCAGGAAGAAACCAATACTGTTATCGTTATTGAAGAACGTGATGACTTTGGTTGGGTTGAAATTTCGGGCTTGAACAAAGAAGCTATGGATGCTGCAAAAGAACGTGTGAAGCGTATTATTGCTCTTCCGGAGAAAGGCGAAACCTACAAAGGGAAAATAAAAAACATCACAACTTTTGGTGCCTTTGTTGAAATTATGCCTGGAAAAGAAGGTTTGCTTCATATTTCTGAAATTACTTGGGAGCGTTTATCAAATGTTGAAGATGCCCTTAAAGTAGGCGAAGAAGTTGAAGTAAAGCTGTTGGACATCGACCGCGATGGAAAACTGAAGCTTTCTCGTAAAGCATTATTGCCAAAACCCGAAGGTTATGTAGAGCGTGAGCGTAGCGACCGCGGAGGCGATCGTCGTCCTCCTCGTCGTGATGGTAGCGGACGTGATGGAAATCGCGATAGCCGTGATCGTCGTGGAGATCGCAGACCTCCAAGAGAAAACAGAGATTAGTTCAACGTTTAAATTTATATAAATGCCCGCTTGTCGGGCATTTTTTTTCATTAGTTATGGGTGAATGGAGTCAAAAAATTTCCGCCGATATTGAGCAAAAGTTGTCAGGTACAAAAGATAGCGACCTGCGTTTTTTGCGCGTTGCTGAATACCTGCGAATGGTAAAGCGTGTTGACGATTTTTCGAGGGATTGTGATCAATGCCAGCAATTTCAGAAAGAAATAGAACTACAAGTGAACACGATTAGCAATGCGGTTAATAACACTGGAAAAGACCGACGAAATTACGATCGACACATTGACCGGTTGGCCCGGCATATGAAAAAGGAACATGGTTTTTACCCACCATTTTTCTATCGCTATTCATTGAGCTTTTTTTATACGCTGATTGGTGGAGTTTTAGGTTTGTTGACAAGCTTCTTCTTTTCCTCGATCGACCGCTGGTTTTTTATTATTCCGCCGTTGGTCGTTGGATTGCTTGTTGGGCAGTTTGTCGGAGGACAGAAAGATGCCAAAATCAGAGCGAATCAAAAAATACTGTAATATTTCCGACAGGTTCATTACAGATAGCTTAAGAAAAGCTTGAAGAGATATTATCATGACAAAATTAAACTACATTTTATTCTTAGTATTGATGTGTTCTTGCAGTAAGAAAAAAACCATTGACTATCCTGTCACCCAAAAAGGAGATGTTAAAGATACTTACTTCGAAACCGTTGTTGAAGATCCATATCGTTGGTTGGAAGATGACAATTCGGAAGAAACAGCCGAATGGGTGAAAGCTCAAAACAACGTCACTTTTGATTATCTGAACTCGTTACCCAATCGTGAAGAAATCAAGCAGCAGCTAACCAAGCTGATGGACTATCCGAGGCACGGGACACCATTTAAAAAGGCCGGTAAATATTTCTTTTTCAAGAATGATGGTCTTCAAAATCAAAACGTGCTTTACATAACTGAGGCGTTGAATGAAAAGGCTCAGGTTGTTTTGGATCCGAATACCTTTTCAGAAGACGGAACGATCGCTTTGTCCGGGACTGAGCTGTCCGAGGATGGGAAATACCTCGTTTACATGGTCGCCAAATCTGGTTCCGATTGGAATGAGATTTTTGTAAAAGATATTGAGACAGGAGAGACGCTGAGTGACCATATTGAGTGGGTGAAATTCTCAGGTTTGGCGTGGTTCGATAATGGGTTTTACTATAGTGCTTATGATGAGCCGAATGAAGGAGACGAGCTGTCTGGATCCAATCAATACCAAAAGATTTACTATCACAAGTTAGGCACTCCGCAGAACGATGATCAGTTGATTAGGAAAGATGATAAAAATCCGAATCGCATGTTTGGAGCTGGAATTACGGATGATAAGCGCTTCCTGTTAATCTCAATGAGCGAGGCTTCTCATGGGAATGCATTGTCGGTTAAAGATCTGACAAAAAAAGGCGCGGATTACATTCCATTGATGGAAGAAATCAACTATGAGTTTCATGTTCAGGAAAATATTGGCGAAGATCTATTTGTGCTGACCAATTATAACGCACCCAAGTATCGCCTGTTGAAGATCAATATCAACAAACCCGAAGAGAAAGATTGGGTTGAGGTTATTCCGGAAGGAGATGAAATACTGGAAGGGACAAGTTTTGTGGGTGGCAAAATTGTAGCCAATTACATGGAGGATGCACACAGTGTAGTCGAGATTTATAATTATGATGGCACCTATGAATATGAAATAGAATTACCCGGAATTGGCAGTGTTGGCGGTTTCTCTGGTAAAAAGGATGAATCCGTTGCTCTTTATAGCTATTCATCGTATAATACCCCGGGCGAAATTTATCAGTACGATTTCAATAAAAAGGAATCGGAGCTGTTTTATCGCCCTGAAGTAACGTTTAATCCAGATGATTTTGTGGTAAAACAAGAGTTTTTCGAATCGAAGGATGGAACGCGTGTTCCGATGTTTATTGTGCACAAAAAGGGAATTGAGTTGGATGGCGATAATCCTACCTTGTTGTATGGTTATGGTGGATTTAATATCAGCCTGACACCGACATTTTCGGCCACCCGGATGGCTTTTATGCAGAATGGAGGAGTTTATGCTGTGGTAAATTTACGTGGAGGTGGCGAGTATGGTGAGGATTGGCATCAGGCAGGAACAAAGCTGAATAAGCAAAATGTGTTTGACGATTGCATTGCGGCTGCCGAACATTTGATTGCTGAGAAATATACTTCAAAAGAAAAACTGGCCTTGATGGGCGGATCGAATGGTGGTTTGTTGGTTGGAGCAGTAGTCAATCAACGTCCCGATTTATTTAAAGTCGCTTTACCGGCTGTTGGCGTAATGGACATGCTCCGGTTTCATAAATTTACAATTGGATGGGCTTGGGCTGGCGATTATGGAACCAGCGAAGATAATCAGGAAATGTTCGATTACTTGTATCACTATTCGCCGTATCACAATATCCGAAAGGGAGTTGACTATCCGGCGGTGCTGGTAACAACTGCCGATCATGATGACCGGGTTGTTCCCGCGCACTCGTTTAAATACATTGCCCGCTTGCAGGAGTATCACACCGGGCCAATGCCAACGTTAATACGCATTGATGTGAAAGCTGGACACGGAGCCGGAAAACCAACCGCCAAAGTGATTGAAGAATACACGGATGTGTGGTCATTTCTCTTTTATCATTTAGGAATGAAGATGTAATTCTGAGTTTATTATTCAACAGGAAATATTGGATCGGGTAAAACGACCCTGGTGAACCGTATTGCCAAGGACTTTGGAGCCAGGAAATTGCTCGAGGGATTTGAGGATAATCCCTTTTTACTCCATTGGTGATGGGTATGATTGGTTTTGGCGAAAATTAAATGGCGGATATAACCATAAATCCGGAGAGTATGAAAATGGCCTTAATTCGATGGTGCCTGATTGGGTACCTCCTGTTGGTGTTGGTGTTGGTGTTGGTGGTACCTTAAATGGAGAAGGTGAAGTAAATGCAAATGTTAAGATAAACGGACAAGAAGTGTTTAATACTGGAAATATTGACAGAAGTAATGCCGAACAAAAAGTTAATGATGAACTTAATAATGTAAGACAGACCTATGGGCAAGCTTGGCATGCGAATTCCCAAGGGGAACAATGTCTTTATTAGATGGGGCACCCGACCAAAACTTTAGTGGTTTTTGGGGAGGAGCTAAGTATTTCTGGACAGGTGGCAATATTGATGGTTATCATTACAATATAGATGGAAAAGCAACAGGTTTGGCTCCAATTATGGGGGTTACTCCAACTCCTGGAATAGGTAAGCTTGGAACTTATGCTAAGCTTGCAAAGATGACGAGAGGATACAAAGGTGCAATTCAAGCACACCATTTAGTTGAAGTCCGTCATTTAAGAAGATTAATGATGTCTACAAAGAATGCTCCTTCTGTCATTTTAAGTCGAACAGACCATGCAGCCATGACAAAGACTTTGCAACAGCTTTTACCGTATGGTCAAACATATACAAAACCCCAGCTTATAAATGCCTATAAACAAGCATATAGTAATTATCCTGAATGGATTGATTTAGTTGTTAAATTCTTATATTAATATTGTGATGGAATATTTTGTAATAACATATACAGGAAAACCCATTGGAGAAAGTGGGGAAAGCTGTTCTACTGAATATATTTTAGATGAAGCTTGTGAAACTTGCGGTACTGGAGCCAAATTATCAGGCTCTTTGAAAACAAAGAAGTTAAATAAGGCTAAGAAGAATTTTTTTCAGACAGTTGATGGGGACTATTTAATTTCAGAGGAATTACATATTAAATTGGTTGAGAAGGGAATTAAAATCGGCGACCTGGATAAAGTTGTTGATTTTAAGAATAATCAATTAACTTTTTATCATTTGTATACAGAGCTGAGTTTTCCTAAAACAACTAATTTTAGTGGTTTGATAATAGATAGTCAATGTCAAACGTGCAAAAGAAATGGATATTTTAATGATGTTATCATTGGAGATTTAGAAAAAAATATACCAACGAAAGTAATCCCATTAGAATTAAATTATAGTGATTTAAATTTAGACTTAAAAAAACAAAGTGACTTTTTTAACTCATGGGAGCATATGGGGTTATCTAACAGAGAGGCTAAAGGAAATTTGGTTGTAAGATATGCTCGACCAATGTTGATTGTGAGTGAGCGATTAAAAATTGTATTAGAAGAAGAAAGACTTGAAAATCTCAAATTTGATGTAATCAAAATAGATTGAAATAAAAAAGCCCGAGCAATCGGGCTTTTTTACTTTATAGAGCAGCAATATTTTTATTAAAGAAGTATTTAAGCCCCCTCGTCTTAGCGTTAGCGGTGACGAGGGGTAAGCTGATGGTCGTTTGTAACGACAATACACAGCCGTATTGCATTGAAAAGCATTTCTTAATATCTTTCAATTAAAAACGTCTGCCGACAACTATTTTATCTCCTTACTGGCGCTGGTCTGTGTCCCGTGCCTTGCTTTGCAAAAGCAAAAGTTTGCCCCACCTACCCCTCGTCTTAGCGTGAGCGTTGACGAGGGGTAAGCTGGTCGTCGTTTGTAACGACAATACACAGACGTATTGCATTGAGAAGCATTTCTTAATATCTTTCAATTAAAAATGTCTGCCGACAACTATTTTATCACCGATCAAAATGGCCTATACTTTTTAACCTTTACGGTAATTGACTGGATTGATGTCTTTACACGAAAAGAATACAAAGTTGTTATAGCTGATTCCTTAAACTATTGCATCGAAAACAAAGGACTGGAATTGTTTGCCTGAAGCCTAATGTCAAACCACTTGCATTTAGTTTGCCAGGCAAAAGAACATTTCAGGATAAGCGATATAATCCGGGATTTTAAGAAGTTCACTTCAAAGACAATTTTGAAGATGATTGAAAAAGAACCGGAAAGCCGAAAAGAATGGATGTTGTACCGCTTTCGGTATGCCGGAAAGTTTGATAACAGAATCAAAACCTATAAATTTTGTCAGGAAACAAACCATGCCATTTTGCTGGATAATACGAGATTGATTGAGCAACGGATTAATTATACGCATGAAAATCCGGTCCGCGCAATGATTGTTTCACGGGCAGAAGATTATCTTTACAGTTCGGCAAGAGATTATGCCGGGGAAAAAGGATTTGTAAATGTCCAAACAACATTGTGAAATGAGTTACAAACTCAGGACAGCGAACCCCTCGTTTCCGCTTCGCTCAAACGAGGGGCAGTTCGGGGGTAGCGGGGTGGCACTATTAATGATCAAAGCAGGCTAATTCAAAAAAATCAGAACATATTAGGTCCAAGCTGGAATATGTATAAAGATATTGGAGGGTATTGATAATGGGAACGGTACAAAAGATTTATGATTACTTTTTTTATGTCATTTATCGATTCTGGGAAAACGCTCCCTCTCGTTGGTGGAGTGATTGGAAAGCAGTGATAACGATTTGTTTGTTAACTGGTTTTGTATTATTGTCAATTTACGGTTTTTTTATGTACAAATTTAAACTGGATCTATTACCTGAATCAGCAACTTTACCCATAATTGGGAGCATGTCCGTTTATGCGTTTAATCACTTTTATTTTTTACATAAAGGAAAATGGAAGGACAAAATCCTGATGTTTGAGGGACTTAATAAAAAGAAGGATCGGTTCGGAATCTTTTGTGTAATTTTTGTTTCACTACTGATAATGGTTAGTCTGGTTTGTTCTATTTACTTATATAGCACAGTTGATTGGCAAAATCTTTAATAGACAATATGTGAGAAAGTAATTTAACAAACCAAAGAAGCTATCAGGCAGTTGCAGGGTAGCTTCTTATAAATTACTTTTGAATACGACAGCAAAGGCCGCCTGTACCGCAAATATTTTAACGGAACTACGGAGTATGAACAGTACGATTATGACACCAGCAGTGGTTATCTTTACCGGATACCCCCCGCTAGCGCGGATCTGTGATCCGTGCTTTGTTGGGCTAAGCCAGTTAAGATATTATAACTTCCGGGTTGTCTTCTTATCTTTGCCTTATTAGTACAAAACTCAATGAGCCGTAAGTATAAGTTTCATAATGCTGATGGAGTTTATTTCGTGTCCTTTGCTGTTCAAGGGTGGGTAGATGTTTTTACGCGCAATGAGTACAAGAACATTTTAGTTGAGAACTTGGATTATTGTCAGAAACACAAAGGACTTGAACTATTTGCCTGGTGCATCATGACAAATCATGTGCATTTAATAGTAAGGGCAAAAGAAGGGCATTTGTTGCCGGACATTCTCCGGGATTTTAAGAAGTTTACTAGTAAAGCCATCATTGAAGCTATTGTTGAAAATCAAGGAGAAAGCCGGAAGGAATGGATGCTGTACCGCTTTCGGTATACCGGAAAGTTTGATAACAGAATCAAAACCTATAAATTTTGTCAGGAAACAAACCATGCCATTTTGCTGGATAATACGAGATTGATTGAGCAACGGATTAATTATACGCATGAAAATCCGGTCCGCGCAATGATTGTTTCACGGGCAGAAGATTATCTTTACAGTTCGGCAAGAGATTATGCCGGGGAAAAAGGATTTGTGAATGTCCAAACAACATTGTGAAATGAGTTACAAACTCAGGACAGCGAACCCCTCGTTTCCGCTTCGCTCAAACGAGGGACAGGCGGGATTCGCATAGATGTAAAAGCGGGGCATGGAGCCGGAAAACCCACTGCTAAAGTGATTGAAGAATACACGGATGTGTGGTCATTTCTCTTTTATCATTTAGGAATGAAGATGTAGTCCTGAGTTTATTATTCAACAGGAAATATTGTACTTTTATGTTCCGGAAGTTAAAATGCTTTCGGAATTTTTTTGTTATGAAGATCAACTATTTAGTCATTGAAGGAAATATTGGTTCGGGAAAAACTACATTGGTAAACCGTATTGCCAAACAGTATGGAGCGCGGAAATTACTTGAGGGATTTGAGGATAACCCCTTTTTACCCAAATTTTATGAAGACCAAGAAAAGTTTGCTTTCCCGCTCGAAATGTCTTTTTTGGCAGATCGCTATAATCAGCTGAAAAACAATATTCGCGAGTTTGAACTGTTCAGCTCTTTTTTGATTTCGGACTATTATTTCATGAAGTCTCTGATTTTCGCTCAAAACACACTTTCCCGAGATGAGTACTTGCTGTACGAGCGGTTTTTCACGATTATTTACGATAAACTTCCAAAGCCCGATTTGTATGTTTATTTGCATTCCGATGTCGATAAATTGCTTCAGAATATAAAGAAACGAGGACGAGATTATGAACGAAACATCGATCCCGATTATTTAGAGAAAATCAGAGCCGGTTATTTTTCGTTCTTCAAAAGACAAAATGAGTTCCCGATTTTGATTATTGATACCACTAAAATTGATTTCGTCGACGATGAGAATCAGTATGAAAGATTGTGTTCTGCTATTTTCGAAAACGACTATTCTACTGGGGTTAACAGGTTTTTGATGGATTAAAAAAGTGTTCAATATTCTTTTATTTCACTAAAACATTGCTAATTTTGTAAACGAGTACTGAATAATTATAAAATCAAATATTTTAATACTGTCGACATGAAAAAAATTAGCTTAAAACCTCTTGCCTTTTTTGCTCTGGCTGCTGTGCTTTTTGCAGGCTGTTCTGGCTTACAAAAGATGAAGAAGAACGCAGACCAAATCGATTTTAATGTAACACCTGAAATATTAGAAGCCCATGGTGGCGATGTGGATGTTGCGATCAATGGTCGGTTTCCCGCGAAATACTTCAACAAAAAAGCTACCTTGGTTGCCACTCCGGTGTTAACCTACGAGGGTGGTGAAACAGCATTCGAGCCGGTAACCTTGCAAGGTGAAAAGGTTGATGCCAACAATAAAGTTATCAGCTATTCAAATGGAGGAAGCTTTGCATATAAAGATGCAGTTGATTATAAAGACGACATGCGTATGTCGGATCTTGAAATTCGGATTACGGCTTCGCAAGGAAGCAAAAGCCTTGACTTTGAGCCAATCAAAGTTGCTGATGGTGTAATCGCGACTTCAGAAATGGTAATCAACTATCCTACTCCTATTTTGGGTGTTCAACGTGAGAAAAATACTACAGGTATTTACGATCCGAATATTGATGAATTTCAACGTGTTGTCCCTGATCAGTATGTAGCTGACATTCATTACCTAATAAACAGTTCATATGTTCGCGGAACTGAACTGAAAGGTGATGACATTGAAAAATTGTATGCTTATACAAAAGACGCTTTTGAAGCAGAACGTAAGGAATTAAAAGGTGTTGAGATCTCGGCTTATGCATCTCCTGATGGTGAGTTGGATTGGAATGCTAAGCTGTCACAGCAACGTGAAGGATCTTCAAACAAAGTAGTTTCTCGTCAACTTAGAAGAGATAACATCGAGGCTGAGTTGAAAACAAAATTCACTCCCGAAGATTGGGAAGGTTTTAAAGAAAAAATGGAAGAGTCAGACATTCAGGATAAAGAATTGATCTTGCGTGTTCTTTCTATGTATTCTGATCCTGAAGTTCGTGAGCGTGAAATCAGAAATTTATCTCAGGCGTTTACGGTAGTTGCTGACAAAATTCTTCCTGAATTACGTCGTGCAAAGATTTCAGCTAGCGTTGATTTGATTGGAAAAACTGATGAGGAAATTGCTGCTTTAGCTGATTCTGATCCATCATCGTTGAATCCAGCAGAATTGCTTTATGCTGCTACTTTAACTACTGATCAAAACAAAAAATTAGCTATTTATAACTCTTTTTCTAAAGTATACCCAAAAGACTGGAGAGGTTATAATAACGCAGGGATGGTATTGGCTCAGCAAGGAAAATTTGATGAGGCAAAACCATTATTTGAAAAAGCTGAAGGTTTAGCTTCGAGCGAGCCAATCATTAAAAATAACTTAGGTGCTGTTGCATTGCATAATGGTGATGTTGAGAAGGCTGAATCATTATTCGGAGCAGCTTCAGGTGCTGGCGACGAAGTAAATTACAACTTGGGTATTGTAGCCTTGAAAAAAGGTGAATACGACAAAGCGGTTAAATTGTTCGGCGATAGCGATTCTCCAAACGTAGGTTTAGCTAAAATCTTGGCAGGTGACAATAATGGTGCATTGAAATCATTGGAGAACTGTACTTGGGAAGGTTGCTACATGAAAGAATACTTTAAAGCAGTTGTAGGTGCTCGTACCGCGAAAGAAAACCTGATGTACGAAAGCTTGGAAAACGCTGTTGAAATGAAGCCTGAATTAAAAGAGAAAGCAGCAACAGACTTAGAATTTGCAAAATACTGGAATGACGCTAAATTTCAAGAGATTGTAAAATAAGCGCTCAAGATATACTATCCTAAATAGCCAATGAGCTATTAGACTAGGAAGCTAAAAGAAAACAGGCCGTTTCAAAATTAATTTTGAAACGGCCTGTTTTCTTGTGACCATTATATTTTCAGATCGTTTATTTAGTTGTGTCTGGGGTTTTATTTTAAAGGAGTACCCGAGGGCTGTTCATGTTGGACGCTTCAATTGTGTAGCCAAAGAGCTTATTTCTGTACGCTTAATTCTGAGACTTCTTCAGTGCGAATTTGATTTTTATGGTCTAGTGCTTCATTGGCCTATTCTGCAATTCCAGTGATCTGTCGATATAGTTTGGTCGTGCTACCGTTTATTTCTGTTGTGAGTACTTTTCTAGCCTCTTTTCGAAGCCATTTAGAAACGATTACCATTTGCGTATTCGTATAAGCAACTGGAAGTGCACGGGATGGAGATTATTCTTTGTCGATAAGCACATGTACTTGCTATCATCTTTTTCATCGCACTACTCCTTGCTTAAGCTGATCTTGGAGCGAAGCAACATAAAAAAGCTCCAAAGGTTAATCCCCTTGGAGCTTTCTTAAGCTTGACTTTATATTGTTTCTTAAATGATAAACTTAAATATAAAGAGTACTGCCAGAATGTACATGATTGGCGAAATTTCCTTGTGCTTGCCTGTTAGCAATTTCAGAAGGACATAAGCCAACATACCAAACACAATTCCCTCGGCAATGCTATAAGTTAATGGCATCATAATGATGGTCATGAATGCTGGGATAGACTCGGTAAAATCTTCAAGATCTATTTTCATGATTGGCGAAAGCATAAACAAGCCGACCAGGATTAGCGCTGGTGCCGTGGCAGCTCCCGGAATCATGATAAACAATGGAGCGAAAAACAATGCGATGAAGAATAAGCCAGCAGTAGTCAAAGAAGTTAATCCGGTACGACCTCCTTCGGCAACACCTGATGCACTTTCAACATAAGTTGTAACGGTACTTGTTCCAATCATTGCGCCAAACGTTGTTCCTATCGCATCAGCAAATAGTGCCTGCTTTGCACGAGGTACTTTTCCATCTGGTGTAAGCATGTTGGCTTTTGATGAGACGCCAACAAGGGTGCCAACTGTATCGAACATATCAACGAAAAGGAATGTAAATAGTACAATCAACATGTCGATTGTAAAGACTTGTGAAAAGTCAAACTTCCAGAAAATAGGCTCGACTGAAGGGGGCAAGGAAACCAGATGTCCGTCTGGCAATTGGGTTACTCCGAATGGAATTCCGGCAATTGTAGCCGAAAAAATACCAATCAAAAGAGCTCCTTTTACTTTTAAGGCCAAAAGTACGCCGGTAAGTAATACACCAAATAATGCAATCAATACACTTGGTGATCCCATATCTCCGAGACCAACCAACACAGCGTCATTATTTATAATTACTCCGGCACCTTGAAGTCCGATAAAGGCAATAAATAGTCCAATACCCGCAGAAACAGCGTGCTTTAATGAAAGCGGAATTGCATTAACAATCAATTCACGAATATTAAAGGCTGTAAGTATCAAGAATATGATACCTTCGAGAAATACGGCGGTTAAAGCAAATTGCCAGCTGTAGCCCATGCCCAGCACAACTGTGAAAGCAAAAAATGCATTTAGTCCCATCCCCGGAGCCAATGCAAAAGGCAAACGGGCAACCAATGCCATTACTAAAGTTGCAACCAATGCGGCAAGAGCAGTGGCTGTAAATAGTGCATTTTTATCCATTCCGGTAGCGCTTAAAATGCTGGGATTTACCGCCAAAATATAGGCCATTGTCATGAAGGTGGTAATACCGGCCAGTACTTCCGTTTTTACGGATGTATTATTTTCTTCGAGTTTGAAAAAACGTTTCATATTATCGGAGATTTTGGATTAAAAAGTCCACTTGGCGGCGATAGTTGGATTTACAACTGTACCATTCTTGACAAAGTTATTACTGATCTCAACTTCAGTTCCAACAGCAAAGTTAGGATAGCAATTATACCACAGTTGTGGTTCTGTTAAAAAGCGGTAATCAGTACCCCAGAACATTTCTTCTTTCCAGAAATCGGCGAATCCGGTGAAGGTCATTTTCCCTTTTAGCATTTGAACGGTCCAAACAGCTGTTAGCTGAAATGAAGCATCTTCTTTGTCTTTAATGTTTTTGTAGTTTGCCTGCAAGGTCAGGATTTTAGAAAAGTCGGCCGATGCCCAAGTACGTTCGACTCCTGCTAACCAACAATTCTCAATAGGAATGAATGGGTTACCGGCTCCGTCGAGCTTAAATACTCCGGCGTTAAATTCTACGCGTGGCATAATTTTTTGGTTTTCGGTCCACTTAAAAGCCCGGGCAATTTCCCAGTAAGCGAGCGATGCACCGGTATCGACGTCCCGTACATCGGAGCCATAATCAAAGTCAATAAAAAAGAAAGTTGAACCGTATTTATCAGGACGGAACATTTCAACTGTCGAAGTAATTAGCTTACGGTCTTTGCCGAAATCATAATGAACTTGTACATTTTGGGCAAAAGCACCCGATGCAAGAACACTCACAAACAGAGCAAGTAAAAATTTCTTCATTTTGGTTTTTTTAAAGTTTTTCGTAATAGAAATGAATTCGCTAAAATAATAAAAAACAGCTATCTGGCTAGTATCTTATATAATTGGTATTGTTTTTTTCAATTTTTAGTCGATTAATTTAGTTCGGTAGATTAGCTAACTAAGAAGGTGTTGAAGTTGTCTTGCTTTTGCAGTCAATATAAAATTGTGTCAGATAAGGTGATGTGATCATCTAAGACACAAGTATGATGGTGATTTTGTGGCTTTCAATCCAAGTTGACGCTAAATAAACCCTATTAATCTTTCTGAGCATGCGTAATGAGACTGCGTTCTCGGATTCACAAGTATTTTGGAGGAGAATGAATGGAACAAAAAAAACCGGATATCTATGATACCCGATTTCTCCTTTTTATAAAATGAGTTGATTGGGAAGAAACTATTCTATAAGTTAATTCACCTATACAGCAAAAAGTAACCCCACTTTTAAAAAAAATGGATGAACTGCACTTTTTGGAGTGAGAAATGGGCTATATTTCATATGAACGAAAATATATTGTTTATTTATTTCTTGTCCAAAGCATGATTTATGAACCGATTTGCTTTGTGCAACTCCCTGAAAACATCAACCGACAAGCTCACAAATTGATCTCCGGAAATAGTTTTGTCTCCAATTTTGTAGCCAAAAACATATGATTTGTGTTTAAGTAGTTCGATATCTTCAAAGTCCTTCGGAAAGCCTTTGGGGGCCATTTTTAGCTTATCGTCATTCATTAGTGAAAAATATTTGGCAAAATCTTTATCAGCTAGTATTTCTTTAAAGTCGTTTGTGTTTTCAAGAATCTCAGTCCGAATGGCCTTTAAAGTATCAGCCTGTGGGCGCCAGACTCCACCACCTAAAAACGAGTTTCCCGGATCGATGTGGATGTAATAACCTGCCCGTCCGCTTTTACGTCCGTGTTTAGCAATAAAACTTCCCATTTGAGTTTTATAAGGGCTTTTATCTTTTGAAAAACGAACATCTCTGAATATTCTGAATAAGCAATCTTTGGGATTTAGAAATGGAATTTCCGGATCAAATTTATGGATTTCCTGGATCATTAGCTCGGTAAAAAACAGCATCTGTTCTTTGCTTTCTTCGTAGCGTTTCCGGTTGTCGTTAAACCATTCACGATTATTATTTTTTCTGAGGTCGTTTAAAAAATCTAGAATTGCTTTCATTGGCTTTGGAGTATGAGATTACTAATTTGATTATAATATCTTCATTGGAAATAAAAATAAGATTGTTTGGTTATTTAGACCACTCGAATTTTAAAATGGAATATTACTTTTGCTTAACATTCTAATTCATGAAAAAGTTTGCATTAATAGTTGCCGGAGGTGTTGGCCAAAGAATGGGAGCGGAGGTTCCCAAGCAGTTTATTCGAATTGCCGGAAAGCCAATATTGATTTGGACCATTGAACGATTCAAAGCATTCGACAAGGATATTAATATTGTACTGGTGTTACCAGAGAGTCAGTTTAACTATTGGAAGGAAATAGCTCTTGAATTTAATCTCTCCAAAAGTATCGTCTTGGCAAAAGGTGGCGAAACACGGTTCCAATCTGTAAGAAGCGGGCTAAACCAGATTCCCGACGAAAGAATTGTTTTTATTCATGATGGTGTTCGTCCGCTGGTTTCGTCTGAAACTTTAGACAATTGTTATCGCATGGCGCTTGAAAAAGGGAATGCACTACCGGTTGCACCAGTTGTTGAATCGTTAAGGCAAGTTGATGGTGACCAAAGCAAACATGTCGACCGAAGCCAATATCGGTTGGTACAAACACCGCAAACTTTTAGAAGCAGTACCATTAAACAAGCGTATCAGCAAGCCGAGGTTCCTTTTTTTACTGATGATGCTTCTGTTTGCGAAGCTAATGGTGTTCCAATTCATCTGGTTGATGGTAATGTGGAAAACCTCAAAATAACCCGGCCAATAGACCTTGTAATTGCAACAGCCTTGCTGAAGTAGCGACAACCAGATGGCTTTCTTAATCTTTGTCAGCCGTATTATCACCATTCCTCGATTTATATCTCTGTTTACCGATAACTGTTCAGGAAACTTTGTATAACAGTATAGTTTCGTGTCGGATTGTAAAGAATTTCTTTTTTTAGCGTTAAGTTTTGTAAACTAAAGAAACTTTTGCCGTTGAAATAGTTTCCATTTCAAAAAGGTGCTTTATATTTGCCGAAATTATGAAAGACAAGAAGCAGTATATTCTGGAGGAGGTTGGAAAAATGTATATGCGGCATGGCATCAGAAGTGTGACCATGGATGACGTTGCAGCAGAATTGGGTGTTTCGAAGAAAACACTTTATCAAAACTTTAAAGACAAAGCAGAGTTAGTCTCACAAGTGGTTGAATCTTTTTTATCGAAAAATGAGCAATGCCATTGTCATGAAAATGATACACTAAATGCAATTGATCGGGTCTTCTGGATGCGAGAACACGTAAATAACCTGTTGAAGCTTGCACACAATAATTTGGAGTACGATTTGAAAAAGAGTTATCCAAAACTGTACAAAAAGATTTCAGAATATAAGAAAGAGCGATTTTATGAGGATAGCTTTTCTGTAATAGAACAAGGGAAACAAGAAGGATTTTTTAGAGTTGAAGTGAATTCAGATTTGGTATCAAGATTGAGCGTAGGTCGGTTCCTGCTTGTTTTTAATCCTGATTACGGTTTGTTTACACAGGAAGAAGTGCGAAACATCAGTCTTTTTGATCAAGTTATGGATTATCATTTTCATGGCATTTGTACCGACAAAGGTTTAAAATACTATAAAAAACAATTAAACAAAGTTCAGAATGAAAACTAAAACAAAACAATTATTTATCTTGCTTTTATTCCTGATTGCTAGCTCCGGGGTAAAGGCTCAGGATGAATTCGATTTTACTTTAGCCGAAGCTCAGGAGTATGCGTTAAGCAATTCTTACGTTATCCGGAATAGTAAGCTTGATGTTGATGCGGCGAAGAAAAAGGTATGGGAAACCATTGCTATGGGACTTCCTCAGGTTTCGGGAACATCAAATTATACGAAAAACATAGATGCAGCCAAAAGCCCAATGCCAGTTGCAATCATACCCAAAGATTTTTGGTTTCCACTTGGAATTCCGGAGGATACTCCCCTTGATGGTACGTTCCCTATTTCATTTGCTCAGAAATTTAACGCAGACTATGGCTTTAAAATCGACCAACTTATTTTTGATGGTTCCTATATTGTAGGCGTTAATTCTGCGAAGATTTACCTCCAGATGGCTGCGGAAACAAAGGAGAAAACAGAGATAGAAATCAAGCAGGCCGTGGCTCAGTCTTATTTCTTGGTGCTGGCAGCTGAGGAAAACCTCAAAGTAATGAAGGAAAATCTGAAAAACTCTGAGAAGCTGGAGTCGGATACTAAGGCACTTTACGAAAATGGTTTTACCGAGGAGCAAGATGTTGATCAGATGCGCTTGCTGGTTCAAAAATCTGAAAATGAAATTTTGAAAGCTGAACGCGAAATTCGGGTATCTCGTATGGTGTTAAAGTATACGATGGGGATAGATGTTGAAGAAAGGATTGTACTGACTCAACCACTGACTGAGTTTTTGAACCCCTTGCTTGATGGTGAAGAAAATTTGGGAGGATTCGACTATTCTTCGCATATCGATTATCGAATGTTAGATACCCAACGTCAGCTAAGCATGAAGGAATTAAGGCTCGCTCAGGCAGCCTACCTACCTCGTCTTACTGCATTCTACAATTGGAGCAAAATGTCTTTCGGAGATAATGCGAACTTATATAAAAGCAGTGTTCCCTGGTATAAATCTTCCATGTTTGGATTCAATCTTTCGATTCCAATTTTTACATCAGGTCAGCAAATGGCTAAAGTACAGCAAGCTAGGTTTTCGTATCAACAGTCGGAAAACGAGCAAGCCTTGGCTGAGCAAACCTTGAAAAAGGACTATCTGTCGGCTGTGGCAGACATTGAAAGTGCCATCGACCAGTATCATAATGATATTGAAAATAAAAAGCTAGCGAAGAAAATTTATGACAAGACAACCATAAAATATAACAATGGGATTAGCAGTAGTGTCGAGCTTTCGCAAATCGAAACGCAGTACATTCAGTCTCAAGGAGCCTGGGTGGCATCAGTCATTCAGCTATTGAACTCAAAAATTACACTGGAAAAAGCAATCGGAAAACTTTAAATAATAAAACAATGAACAGAACATTTACACACAAACAATTGATGAGCCATTTTGCTATTCTGTTATTCGCAGTGGTTCTGGTTTCTTGCTCTTCGGAAAATGCAGACAATGATGACAGGCAGGGAAAGCAGGCTCAACTGGCAGAATATAAGCAACAGGTTCACGACTTGAATTTGAAAATTAAAGAGCTTGAAGCGGAGCTTAGTAAAACTGCAGATGTAGAAAGAGTAGAAGTTGTATTGAGCGAATTGCAAGCTACCGACTTTGAGCACTTTATTGAAGTGACGGGTAGCGTTGAGGCTGATCAGGAAGTGAATGTAAGCCCGGAGGGATCAGGTCAAATACTCGATATTAAGGTGAAAGAAGGTCAACGTGTAGCTAAAGGAACAGTTTTAGCGGCACTCAATTCCGAGCCAATTGACCGTTCAATAGAACAAACTAAAATTAACCTGGAGTTGGCACAAACAACCTTCGAACGCCAAAAGAATCTGTGGAACCAAAATATTGGTTCGGAACTGCAGTACCTGCAAGCGAAATCAAATAAGGAATCGCTCGAAAAACAATTGGAAAACCTGGAGGCACAGAAAGACATGTCGATTATTAAAGCACCGGTTAGTGGAATTCTTGATGTAATTTACCAAAAGCAAGGTCAAATTGCTAGCCCCCAGATTCCGTTCGGTAAAATTGTGAATATCGATAAAATCAAAATTTATGCTGATGTGTCGGAGTCATACCTAACAAAGATTAATGAAAATGATGATGTGTCGGTTTACTTTCCGGCTATTGGCGAAGAGCGTAAAACCAAAATTCAGTTAATCGGAAATTATATTGATCCGGATAATCGAACGTTCCGCATTCGGCTGGATCTGAAAAATCAGGATAAAATGATTAAACCCAACATGGAGGCCGTCGTTAAAATTCGCGATTATGCTGCCAAAGACGCTATCGTCATTCCTTCGCTTTTGATTAAAGAAGATTTTAAAGGTAAATACACCTATGTAGCCGAAAAAGGCCAAAGAGGACTGGTTGCCAAAAAGGTATATGTTACGCCTGGAGTTTCCAATAATAATACGACTGAGGTGAAAGAAGGACTAAGTGTGGGCACAAAAATTATTTCTGAAGGTTTTAGCCAGATTTTTGACGGTTCACCAATCCGAGATAATAAATGATTCAGTTTGAAAAGCTTTAAACAAGCAGAAAATGGATAAAGAAAAAACAAGCGACAAGTCGCAAAGTATAACACGGAAGTTTAAGCCAACCTATCTGGCACTGAAGAATAAAACTACGGTTTATATTCTGACGCTCATGCTGGTATTTTTCGGGCTTTTTTCATATCAGCAAATGCCTAGGGAAGCGATGCCAGAGATCGTTATTCCCTACATTTTTGTACAAACCGTTTACCCGGGGAACTCGCCGGTTGATATCGAAAATCTGATTACCCGGCCCATTGAACAGGAACTGAAGGGAATGGACGGAGTGAAAAAGGTGTCGTCAGCGTCGTATCAGGATGTAAGTACCATTGTGGTTGAGTTTAGCACCAATGTTGAAATAAAACAGGCCTTACAGGATACCAAAGACAATGTGGACAAAGCGCAGTCTGATTTGCCGGATGATCTGGAGAACGACCCTTTGGTGATGGATTTAAATTTTTCCGAGTTCCCCATTCTGAACGTCAACCTTTCGGGCGACTACAGTATGCGTGAGTTGAAAGACTTTGCCGAAATTCTTCAAGATGAATTTGAAAGCCTCCCTGAGATTTCTGAAGCGAATATTCAAGGGATCGACGATCGGGAGATTCAGATCAATGTAGATCCGCATAAAATGGAAGCGCGTGGCGTCGGTTACAACGATATTGCCTTTGCCCTCCAGTCCGAGAATGTTACGATTGGTGCCGGGCAGTTCACTGCGGATAACACCCGCAGGGTGGTGCGCACTGAGTCCGATTATACCAACATGGACCAGCTGCGAAACACCATTATCAAGCTGAACAATGGCAAGCCGGTTTATGTGCGCGATGTTGCAGATGTTGTTGATGGCTACAAAGAACAATCGACCATCTCGAGGTTGGACAATAAGCCGGTGGTATCGCTGTCGTTGGTAAAAAAGAGTGGGGCAAACATTTTAGAAGCAACCGACCAGATTCGTCAGGTGCTGAAAGATCAGGTAGATGATGGCTATTTGCCCAAAAATCTGGATATCATCGTTACCAACGATATGTCGACTTATGTGAAAAATGATATTGCGACTCTGGAAAACAGTATTATCCTTGGAATGATTCTGGTAATTTTTGTTTTGTACCTCTTCCTTGGATTCCGGAATGCCTTGTTTTCGGGCTTAGCCATTCCGATGTCGATGTTCCTGTCCTTTGTTATCCTCGATCAGTCGGGTACTACACTTAACTCGATGGTATTGTATGGATTGATTTTGGCCTTAGGGATGTTGGTCGATAATGCTATTGTTGTTGTTGAAAACGTCTATCGTCTTCACGGCATGGGCTATTCAGCCTCCAAAGCAACAAAGAAGGGAGTTAGTGAAATTGCGTTTCCAATTATTTCTTCCACACTGACTACGCTGGCAGCATTCGTTCCACTGATGTTTTGGGAGGGCGTTGTTGGTGAGTTTATGGGAATTTTACCCCAAACGTTGATTGTGGTATTGGCATCATCTTTATTTGTAGCGCTCGTGCTCAATCCCCCGTTTATTGCTCGTTTTATGAAGATTGACGATATTCGGGAAAAGGTTGAATGGAAGAAGACGCTTAAAATCGCGGGAATACTTGCCCTAATTTCTGTATTATTCTATTTCACCAAAATATATTTGATCGGAAATATCCTGATGACAGTTGTGCTTATTATGGTATTGAATGTGGTCGCATTTCGCCCTCTGGCCCGATGGTTTCAGTTGCGCTTTTTGGTGTGGTTAGAGAATTTCTACGAAGGGCAATTGCGTTCAGCGTTAACTGGCTGGAAACCAATCGTGTATTTTGCCGGAACATTTGTATTGCTGATCGGGTCTGTATCTTTTTACATTATCCGTCAGCCGAGTGTCGTATTTTTCCCCGATACCGATCCACAAACGATCTATGTAACCATGGAACTGCCACTCGGAACCGCCATTGAGAAAACCGATGAAGTATCACGACGGGTTGAAAGTATCATCAACAGCACCATTGAGCCTTATCAGAAGATTGTAAAATCGGTAACAACTTCGGTGGGTACCGGTAAAGGAGGTATGTTCGAGAGTTCAGATAGTTCCAGCCCAAATAAATCGCTGACAACCATTTCTTTTGTCGAATTTAAATTGCGCGACGACATCAATACATCGGATGTTATGAAGGAGGTTTCAGCAAACCTTGAAGGATTTGTGGGGGCTAAAATATTTGTCGAAAAAGAAGATCAGGGGCCTCCGGTTGGAGCTCCGATCAATATTGAAGTGTCGGGTGATGACTTCGACCAGCTGATCAAAATTACTAACGATTTTGTAACGAAAATCAACGAAGACAATATTCCGGGAATTGACGAATTGAAACTGGATATTAATGTGAATCAGCCGGAAATGCTGATCAAAGTTGATCGTGATAAAGCACGTCGGTATGACTTGTCGACCCAACAGATTGCCATGGCACTGCGCAACTCGTTATATGGGTATGACGTGGGCGACTATAAAGATGGTGAAGATGAATATGACATTTTTATTCGTCTAAAAGATGAATTCCGCAACGATGTTTCATCCATGATGAACCAAAAGCTGATGGTTGAGGGCAATAAGATTCCGATTTCTGCAGTAGCTGACTTCGAGTACTCTTCAACTTACGATAAGGTAAATCGGATCGACTTTAAGCGTACGATTACCATCAGCTCCAATGTGGTGGAAGGATACAACGCCAACGAAATTAACAGCCGAATCAGGCAGGTATTGCAGGAGTACGATATGCCGCGGGGTTACGATTATGCCTTTACCGGTGAGCAGCAGTCGCAGGACGAAAGTAGCGAGTTCCTGATTTTTGCCTTGTTGGTTGCCGTCGCGTTAATTGGATTAATCATGATCACCCAGTTTAACTCATTCATCCGCCCAATGATTATCATGATGACCGTGTTGTTTAGTACAATTGGTGTATTTCTCGGTCTGGCAACTTTCAAAATGGAATTTGTAGTGATCATGACCGGTATCGGAATTATCTCGTTGGCCGGAATTGTGGTGAACAACGGAATTGTGCTGATCGATTACATCGACCTGATGCGAAAACAGAAGCGTGAGGAATTGGGCTTTAGCGAAGGGGCTTTTCTTCCGGCAAGTGTTGAGGTTGAATGTTTGGTTTTGGCCGGTAAAACCAGGTTGCGGCCGGTACTTTTAACGGCTATAACAACTGTGCTCGGACTGGTGCCACTGGCTGTTGGATTAAATTTCGACTTCATTACCCTTTACACTCATTTTCAACCTGATTTCTCGCTGGGTGGCGAAAGTGTGGCTTTTTGGGGACCCATGTCGTGGACCGTTATCTTCGGATTAACA
The DNA here is from genome assembly GCF_963678245.1 of uncultured Sunxiuqinia sp. Classification (NCBI taxonomy): domain Bacteria; kingdom Pseudomonadati; phylum Bacteroidota; class Bacteroidia; order Marinilabiliales; family Prolixibacteraceae; genus Sunxiuqinia; species uncultured Sunxiuqinia sp. Next base: position 33,418 of record NZ_OY782768.1, on the reverse strand, counting down.
TTTGCGACATTCTTAACCTTGCTCATTGCTCCGGTGATGTACATGTTGACCATCCGGATTAATTACCGCATTAAAAAGATGATGGGACTGCTGCCAGAAGATAATCAAACACCGAAAGTGGTTGAAGAAGAATAGACACCTTCAAAATAGTAAAATAAGGAAAGGGGGATTGCAGCGGCAATCCCCCTTTCCTTATTTTACTATCATCCGCATTCTGTTTTTGAATCTATAAGCATAATCTACATGCAGGTCACGCTTTTCTTATCAGTAATTGCGTTTCTCTCCACTTAAAAATCGTTTTCTAAGATGGCGCAGGCTGTTGCTACAAAGTGAGGACAGAATTCATTAAATGCATTTTTTTCTTTGGCTTTTACTTGTCCTTCCGGTGTAGAAATATCGCAGCCAACTAGCTCTTTACATATCAATGAGCCGTGTTTTGCGACAAATTTCTTGTTGAATTTCAGGATGAGTTCCTTTGTGTCGTTTTTTTCTAACAGGTCGGCGCTGGCATGACCATGTTTTAGTCCAATAACCAAGTACGACGCCGTTACCGCTCCACATGTTTCGCCACGAGCCATGCCACCACCAAAACCACTGGTTAATTTAAGAGCTGTCTCTTCATCCAGCATCAGTTCGTCTGCAAATACGGAGAAAACAGTTTGTGCACAATTATATGAAGGGAATTTTTCTAACGCTTTTTTTGATTTTTGCATGACAGTTAATTTTCATATAAAGATAAGAAGAATGAATAAAACAGTTGTGGTAATATGACCATCTGTTTAAATATTTAAGAAAAAATGGTGGCTGGTTTATTTTCTGTCAGGCCTGATAACCAGACTTCAAGTATTCCAGAACTTGTCTCAGAATCTGTTAGCGAATTGCTCAGATGCTTAATAAATGTCTTCTTATCTTGGTTTTAGATGTAGTTCTTGGTAACTACTCCCCCTAACGTCCGTTTGCGGATTTATCGCTGTTCTTCTGGAAGAGAAGGACAAGACATCGCAAATGCGACAGAGAGAGTTCCACTTATGTTGATCATTTTAATATGACTTTATTTTCAGTCAATCTTAGGTTATTGCTTTTGTTGGGGGGGGACCAAAACCAATTTCTTTTCTCCTCTGAAATGACACAATTTAATACCCCGAAAATGTAACGCTTAAGTGGACTAAAAAAGGCTATCCAATCTTGGACAGCCTTTTTCATCTCGTGAGCAGTAAGTTTTATTTCATTTGTACTAATACAACTGATTTCGATGGAAGATTAATAGTTAGTTTTCCGTTCTTAGGCTTTGATACATCAAAGGTTTTGATGTTTACCGATTCTTCAATGCCAAAGTCGTTATAATCATTCATATTTTCTGACGTAATAATTTGTCCCGATGCCGAAGAGAAATCATTGCCGGTTATATTTATATCGACTGATTCGCTTTTATTCGGGTTCAGGTTACAAAGTGTAATCGAAACCACATCGTCTTTTGTTGATGCCGAAACATGCACAGCAGGAACTGATTTGCCATCTAACTTATAAGTTCCTGTTTCAAGGTTTGCTGGTATCAGTTTTGCATTTTGATGAACACTGTACATTTTAAACACATAGTAAGTCGGTGTTAGTACCATTTCATCATCTTTGGTCAAAATAACCGATTGCAAAACATTTACGGTTTGCGCAATATTTGCCATCTTAACACGGTCGGCGTGGTTGTTAAAAATGTTAAGGTTTATGCCCGCTACCAGGGCATCTCGCAATGTATTTTGTTGGTAAAGAAAGCCTGGATTTGTTCCTTCTTCTACATTAAACCAGTTGCCCCATTCGTCAACAATTAACCCGACACGCTTTTGTGGATCGTATTTGTCCATAATGGTTGAATGACGATTTACCAGCGTTTCCATCTTTAGTGTATTGTCTAATACTGAAATCCATTCTTTTTCACCGAATTCAGTTGCATGTCCCTTATCTTCCCATGCTGTTGTGAATGTGTAGTTGTGTAGCGAAACTCCCTGCACCAAGTGTGGATGACGCATTGTTTTTTGCATCAGGACTTCCGTCCAATTGTAGTCGTCTACATTTGGGCCACCGGCAATTTTGTACAAATCACCACGGCAATAGCTGGCAAATCGGTTGTATAAATCAGCGTAGTATTCCGGAGTCATGTTTCCTCCACAGCCCCAGTTTTCGTTGCCAATTCCCCAAAATTTCACATCCCATGGTTCTTCGCGTCCATTTTTTTTTCGTAAATCGGTCATTGGGCTGATATTTTTTGAAGTGACGTATTCAACCCACTCTGAGGCTTCTTGTACAGTTCCTGAACCGACATTCAGATTGATATATGGTTCTGCTTTAATCAAATCACAGAAATCAAGAAATTCGTGTGTTCCGAAGCTATTGTCTTCAGTAACTCCTCCCCAATGAACATTGACCATTGATGGGCGTTGTTGGCGAGGTCCAATTCCGTCTTTCCAATGGTAAGTGTCGGCAAAGCAGCCTCCGGGCCATCGTAACAATGGAATTCTCATATCAATCAGCGCACCGATCACGTCATCACGGAACCCTCTGACATTTGGAATTTCAGAATCTTCACCGACATAGATACCTCCGTATATGCAGCGTCCCAGATGTTCTGCAAAATGCCCGTAAATGTTTTTGCTTATTGGGGTTTTTGCCTGATCGGTGTGTAAGCTGAGCGTACTTTGACTAAATGCTGTTATAGCAAACATTAGGGATAAGATTGAAAGGCTAAATTTTAGTTTTTTCATGATTAAGTATTTCTATTGAATGTTGTTCGTATTGCAATACTAGTTATTTTTTTCACGCAAACTGGTTTTCCTTAAGCTGTTAACTTAGGTAAAATCTATTTAACAATTTTACCTTTCAATATTATGAATGAGTGAGGAGGGAAATTATAAGTGAATAGATCTTCCTTTTTGATGTTACCTGATTCTTTTTTGAATCGATTTAACCTTAGTTTGATCGAAGTTGTTTTCCGCTTCAATATCAGGTTCGTTTACTTCAAAAATTTCAAACTCACCATAAAAAATCCTTCCTGTGAAATAATATCAGTCGTAATCGGCTCATCTTGATGTTGGTGTTGATCAAATCTGCTCCCAACCTTGGCGATAGGTATGGCGAATCCATTCCTCAGCCATTTGTTTCGCCGATCGTGTCGTATATTCTTTGTTAAATTTCGGGTCGCCTTTAATCATTTCAAAATCATTGCTAGTCAGTATTTGTATCTGGTCATTACTTCCGATATTGGTGAAACGCATATTTGATCCATCCCACAATAACTTGCGTTGAAGACTTTGTAAACGAACTGCCAGGCTCCCGATAACCACCATTTCGTTTAATGGGCCGGCATAATCGAAGTTGGAGGACGGTGCCAGTCTGTTTTCCGGCGATTCTTTACATGCTCGAATCCAGTCTTGTTCATGACCTCCATCCGTCGCATAGGGGATTCGACGTATGATTCTTTCGGGTTGTTTAAAGTTTGCCATTTCAGAGCTTGGCAGAAGTGTTGGATTTTCAGAGGATGATCCGCACATGATTTTTCCTTTTGTTCCGTAGAAAATACAACCGCCACTCTCGTTGCCCATTTGTTCGCCTTCACTTAACTCTTCCGGTCTTGGAGGTAGCAGACCTCCATCGTACCAATTAACCGTTAGCGGCGGCATGGCTACTTTGGGTAAGTTGTCGCGTGCCGGGAATTCGTAGATCACCATTTCAGCATTTGGAGGCGATTCTGTATTTGCAGGAGTAGAGCTTCCTTGTACCGAAATAGGGTACTCCAGTTTTAGTGCTTTAAAAGCGGGGTCGAGAATGTGGCAGGCCATGTCGCCAAGAGCGCCTCTGCCGAAGTCCCACCAGCTGCGCCAGTTCCAAGGGGTATAAATTTCGTTGTATGGACGGTACTCGGCCGGGCCAATAAATAAATCCCAGTCCAGCGTTTTCGGAATGCGCATTTCCTTTTTCGGTCTTTCTAACTCCTGAGGCCAAATCGGTCGGTTTGTCCAGGCATCGACTCTGGAGACGTCGCCAATTTTTCCAGCCCATATCCATTCACAAATTTTGCGAATATCGTCATTTGAGTTGCCCTGATTCCCCATCTGTGTGGACACATTGTATTTTCTAGCGGTTTCTGTTAATGTACGACTTTCATATATCGAATGCGTCAGCGGTTGTTGCAGGTAAACATGTATTCCCTGACGCATAGCCATTAACGCTGGCAGTGCATGCGAATGATCCGGCGTTGCAATCATAACAGCATCAATATCATTTTGCTCTTCAAACATCACCCGATAGTCTTTGTATTGTGGAGCAGTTGGCCATTCACGAAAAGAATTTCTGTTTGCATACTTCCAATCTACATCACAAAGGGCAACAATATTTTCAGTCTCCATATTTTTCAGATTGCGATAGCCCATTCCCCCAACACCAATACCTGCAATGTTGAGTTTGTCGCTTGGTGCTTTATGTCCTGTTCCTCCAACAACGTGGCTTGGTAATATGGTGAATCCGGCCAAAGCGGTACTTGTCGATTGGATAAAATGTCTGCGGCTTAATGCACTATTTTTTGATTTCATCGGGTTGATTGTTTGAGGAATGCGGAAAGCAATTTAGTAAGAAATGTTGGTTTTGTGAAGTACATTTTTTTGGGGAAGTGAAACCGGGGTTTCACATTAAATAGAAAACGGGCTAAGAAAAAATCTTAGCCCGTCGGTATCTAATTGAAATTGAATTCAATAATTAAGCTGGCATGTCAGGCAAGCTCCATGGCTTACGATAGTCATGCTTGATCAATTCTGCTGCAAATTCTTTTGCGGGAACCGGATCAGTCCAGGTTTTATCAAAAGTTGGATGACCATCGTGGATTTTGAAACCATCTCTTACAACGGTTTTAATAACCTCGTCATCTCCAATGTTTGTAAATTTCATGTTTTCACCGTCCCACTCAAGTGTTTTGTTTAAAGCTTGCAAGCGAACAGCAAGCACTCCCATAACAACCATTTCGTTGAATGGGCCTGCTTCAGCAAAATCGGACGTGGTTGGTTTTCTGTTCTCAGCTTTTTCTTTACAAGCGCGAACCCAGTCCATTTCATGAGCCCCTTTATTCCATGCTAAGCCTAATTCATCTTCCACTCTTCTTTCTGTTTTGGCAACCTTAGGAGTTTCGCCTCCAATAATTTCGGGTTGTACACCATAGCAGCCAGCGTGCAGTATTCCTTTTGTTCCGTAGAAAAAAGTACCGCCACCAGACTTGTTCGGATTTTTACCTGCTGGCCAATTGTCGGGTAACATGGGTTTAATACCTCCATCAAACCAGTTTACTTCTACTTCAGGCATCTTTACTTTTCCTACTTTTTCTCTTTCAGGGAAAGTTAGTTTTACAGCTTGTGAAGTTGGAGCACAGTCGTTTAATAATAAGGTTGAACTCCCTTGTGCTTTTGTTGGATAGCCTAATTTCAATCCTTCAAAAACAGGGTGAAGGATGTGGCAGGCCATATCTCCTAAAGCACCTGTACCATAATCCCACCAGCCGCGCCAGTTCCAGGGATGGTAAATTTCATTGAAAGGACGCATTTTTGCAGGCCCAACAAAGAGGTCCCAATCCAGTGTGTCTGGTACCCATTGACCTTGTTCAGGAGTATTCAAACCCTGAGGCCATATCGGACGGTCGGTAAATGCTTCAACTTTTGTGACTTCGCCTATGGCACCACTCCAAATCAGCTCACATGTTTCAGCAACACCTGCTCCCGAGGCTCCCTGATTTCCCATTTGAGTTGCTACATTGTATTGGTCGGCAAGTTTGGTTAGCAAGCGTGATTCATAAACTGTGTGGGTCAAAGGTTTTTGCAGGTAAACGTGTTTTCCCATAGTAATTGCATGGGCAGCAGTAATCGCATGGGTATGGTCTGCTGTGGCAATTACTACAGCATCGAACTCTTTACCCATCTCATCATACATTGTTCGCCAGTCTTTGTACTTTTTTGCTTTTGGGAAATGGTCGAAACAATGCTTTGCATATTTCCAGTCTACATCGCAAAGACCAACGATGTTTTCCGACTCCAGATTTTTCAGGTTTGCAAAGCCCATACCACCGACTCCAACGCCAACAATATTGAGTTTGTCACTGGGAGCTTTGTGCCCAAGGCCAGCAATAACATTGCTGGGAAGAATTGTGATTCCGGCAGCTGCAGTTGCTGCAGTGCCCAGAAATGACCTTCTAGAAAGTTGCTTTGATTCTTTTGAAAGCTTTTTCATGGTTTACTATATTTTGATTTAGGTATACTTGTTTTTCGAAAATTAAAGAAATTCGAAAGACGCGATAAAGATATAATTCTTTGGACATAAGCACAAATTATTAGTTTGTCGAATAGATGGTAGGTTTTTTGTGTTGATTACTTGTTAGTTGCGTTGATGAAAGGAGTTTGTTTCGTTGATATTGGATATAGCTTTTGTCTATTTCGAATAAAAAAAATCAATTTGATTGGTATGTCGTCTACCTTTATCTTTGCTTTATAATTTTTATTCAATCACAATTAAAAACGATAAGATCATGTTAACAATAGGACAAAAATTTCCAGAGTTTGAAAAAACGGCTGTAGTTTCTTTAGACGCCGGTAAAGAGTTTGATACCATTTCAAATAAAGATATCGACGGTAAATGGAGCGTTGTTTTTTGGTGGCCTAAAGATTTCACATTTGTATGTCCAACAGAAATTACCGCATTTAATGATCATTATGAGGAATTTAAAAAATTGGATGCCAATTTAATTGGAGCATCTACAGATTCTGAATACGTTCACTTAGCTTGGAGAAATGATCATGCTGGTTTGAAAAAATTGAAATTTCCGATGTTGGCTGATACTTCGAAGTCATTGGCAGAGGATCTTGGAATTTTAGAAGAGAACGAGAAAATTGCTTACCGGGCAACATTTATTATTGATGACAAAGGCATCATTCGTTGGGTGAGTGTAAATGACCTGGCAATAGGTCGTAATGTTCCTGAAGTATTGCGTGTTTTAGAAGCGCTTCAAACCGGGCAACTTACTCCTTGTGACTGGGAGCCAGGGCAAGCAACATTGTAAGAAAACGCCATAACAAGTAAGATTAGAGGTTTATATTAGTATCAAAAGGATGTTCGAAAGAATATCCTTTTTTTTATGTTGTAAACCTGATAAGAAAGGAGGTCATGTCGACCTCCTTTCTTTAATTAACTAACTCTCAAACTGTATGAAAAAAAAGAATTAAAATCCTCCATCATCATATTCTACCTCTCTTACACCATCGCCACCACTTGAGCGATCCATTTTGAAATTATTGATTTTGTAACTCAGGGTTAAAGTCACCACTTGAGATTCTCGTTCTCGCTTATAAGTATCGGTGAAGTCGACTCCGGATGAAGTCCGTTCAAATTTCATTGTACCAAAAACATCTCTCAAGCTAAGCGTTGCAGTTAGTTTTCGTTTTAATAAATCCTGTCGATAGGAGATATTTGTAAAAAAGAAACTGGAACGCTCGCCTTGAGCTGAAACTGACGGTCCCCTGTAATAACCAGTTAATTGTAACCGAGAATCCGGAGCAAACTTTACCGTGGTGTTCAAGCGTCCGGTATAATTGGTGCTTTTTCTGTCAATCGATTCGCCTAAAATTTCGCCTTCAATACGGTAACGATAAACGGATAGGCTGGAGTTGAAAATCAACCAGTCATCAATATTCAAGTTCCCCATCAGTTCAGATCCGAGGGAATAATCGTTGTTCAGGTTCATTGTATTAAGATAGAAAATGCCATCGTCGCCCAGTTCTGTAACTCGGGTGATTAAATTGTTGGTTATTCGGTAAAAACCTTCAAGAGAGACGAAAGACTTGCCATAGTTTTTCATGACTCCCAACTCGTAAGAGTCTGTATATTCTGGTTTTAGTTCCGGATTGCCATAGCGAATGGTGTAGCGGTTATAGTAATTGGGAAATGGGTCAAGATCACGACCTCCGGGACGGTCAATACGTCGGCTATAGCTGGTCATCAATTGTAGTTTGTTCAGAAATTCGTACGAGAAATGAAGTGTTGGAAATAGATCGAAACGGTTAATCTCTGCTGGGGTTGCAGCTTTCTCGTGTTCAATACTACGGTTGGTATATTCTCCACGAAGTCCGAGTTGATATTTGAAATTACCGACTCCGTTGGCAAATGTTGAATACCCGGCGATAATATCTCTTTTAAAATGTTGTGAACTCGAAAACTGCGGATTGTCAATATAATCATTGGTGCTATTGTCCCAATCGTTGAACGAATAATCTTCAAACTCGCGATCGATACGACTTTGCAGGCCGGCTTCAAAACGACCATCATCTCCAATTGGTTTGGTATAGTCCAACTCAATTCGGTATTCGTCTTCATCTTCTGTTTCAAGAGTTTTTATTCGGGCTAAATAGCCTCCAGTTCGCTCATAATTTTCATTTGTATTATATTCGTCTTCAAATTCATAATCGTCGCCTACACTGTTCGAATAGTAAAATAGTGCATCAAGTTTATGCGTTCCGTCTTCATTAAATTTTTGTTGAAAGTTGATGTTTGTGTTGTAGTAGGTGCCTTCCCTTTTTGAGTTTTCATCTTCTACCGAGTAAACATCATAATTTCCCGGAACTTTATATTCGTGAACATTACCCATTCCTCCGCTTTTTCGTCCATATTCACCATACGTTCCTGAAAAGGTTAGGGTAGCTAAATCTGTTAGGTAGATGTCAAGTCCACCTTTTAAGCGGTGTCCGTTTCGCCCATAATTTCGCTCGCCGTCTGAGATAAGGTAAGTGGTGGTGTCCCCCTTGTATGTTTCCCGATACGAATTTCCACTTCCATAGTAGGTTTCGTCACTAATGTCGGCACCAAAAAACAAGTTGGTTTTCTTTGTTTTGTAATTCAGCGTTAAGTCTGTCCGATATTTATCACGGCTGCCAATCATGGCATTTAAAATACCATTGAATCCTGAAAGAATATTTTTCTTCATCACAATGTTGATAATTCCAGCCATCCCATCCGGATCGTATTTTGCCGATGGATTGGTAATGATCTCAATGTTTTCAATCACGGATGCCGGTAGTTGGCGTAATGCATCATTGCCTTCCAGTACGCTTGGTTTACCGTCGATAAGCACGGTGAAATTTGAAGACCCGCGTACGCTGACATTTCCCTCAATATCTACTTCAACTGAAGGGGTATTTTCTAACACATCTACAGCTGTTCCTCCCGTGGCATTTATATCCTGACTAACATTGATTACTTTTTTATCAATCTTGTATTCAACTCTCGAACGATCCGCTACAACATCAACCGTTCCAATTTCCTGGTTCGAAGGCTCAAGCTTCAATACTCCCATGTTTACATGCCGATTGTCTGCTGTTATAGTGATATTATTGATACGCACTTTATTAAAACCGATAAAATTAGCTTCGGCATAGTAGGTGCCAAAATCAATTTTTCGAATTACAAATTCGCCGTTTGCGTCGGTAATACCGCCCGAAATCAGCGATGAGTCTTGCGATAAGAAGAGGGAGAAATTCGCATATTCCATAGCCTTGCCCGTTCCGGAATCAATAATTTTACCGCTGATGACAGCCTTGCTAAGCGAAGGAGACTCATCGGGATTCGGTTTTGGGGGCTGAGCAATTGTTGTGTAGCTTGTAAATAAGATTGCTATAGCTAAGAGTAAATTAACTTTCATTTTAAGTATTTTGGTTATCTATTTTCTATGACACCACCATTGGACAATAGTTTAAAGATGTAATGGTATTTTATTGTTAATGATTGTGAATACAAAAGAAGGAACTTGATTCGATTTTCAGTTCGTGTTTATGTTTAAAGATTGTGCTGTGCATTAAAATGAATTTCTTTATCTTTGAAACTGATTTTTTTACCAACTAAAATCTATTAAATCATAAAAAATGAAAAATTCTTTTTTTTACGGAAAAGGTCTACTCTTTGCCCTTTTCTTTGCTACATGCACATCACTTATTTTTTCGAGTTGTACGACCAGTTCTAATAACGAGAAAGAAATTGGCATTCAGCTTTGGTCGGTTCGTGATGACATGAAAAGTAGCCCCGAATTAACAATTGCGAAACTTGGAGAGATTGGTTATGCTTATGTTGAGGCAGCCGGATATGGTGATGGAAAATTTTATGGAATGGAGCCTTCCGCATTCAAAGCTCTTTTGGAGAAAAATGGTATGAGTATGAAAGGTTCTCATACTGGGATGAACTTGCCTAAGGAAGATGAGTGGGATGAAGCCATGACTTGGTGGGAACAATGCATTACTGCTCATAAAGCAGCCGGGGCTGAATGGATTGTCAAACCATCAATGGGACAGGAAGCATACCGGAGTTTGGATACCTTGCAGATGTATTGTGATTATTACAATAAGGTTGGAGCGATGTGTAATGACGCGGGAATTCGGTTTGGATACCACAATCATGCTCATGAGTTTGAAACAGAGCTGGAAGGACATCTTTTTTACGATTACCTGGTTGAGAATACCGATCCGGATAAGGTGATGTTTGAATTGGACTTATACTGGATTCACCAAGGTGGAAAAAGCGCCGTTGACTACTTCGAGAAATATCCTGGTCGTTTCGAGCTATACCACGTAAAAGACGAAAAAGAGCTGGGCGAAAGTGGCGAGATGGATTTCAAACCAATTTTCGAGACTGCTGAAAAAGCCGGAATGAAAGATTACATTGTTGAGGTTGAACGATACAACTTTGAGCCGATGGTGAGTGTTGAGAAAAGTTACGAGTTCTTGAATAATGCTGAATACACAAAATAGTTTGTGCACAAAATATTTTGAGAGCCTGGCTAGTTAAAGTCAGGCTTTTTTTATTTTTCTTTTGTGCCGAACTTCGGATCAATTTTCAGGAAGTTGACAATCACAAAGCCGGGGATTGTGCATAACATGACCCAGATGAAAAAATATTGATATCCAATCATATCCTGGATCCATCCACTAATCATTCCCGGCAACATCATTCCCAAAGCCATAAAACCGGTACACAGCGCATAGTGGGCTGTTTTGTGCTCACCATCCGAAAGATAAATCATATAAAGCATGTAGGCGGTAAACCCAAATCCATAGCCAAACTGCTCAATCACAACCGAAGCAGTAATGATTCCGAGTTGTTGAGTTTGAACAAAGGCCAGAAAAACGTAGACTAGATTGGGTAAGTTCATGGCAATGACCATTGGCCAAAGCCATTTTTTAATTCCATGTTTTGAAACGGCAATGCCACCCAGTATCCCCCCGAGTGTTAGTGCAATAATGCCAGCGGTTCCGTATACGAACCCAATGTTGCTGGTTGTGAGCCCGAGGCCTCCTGCTGATGCATCATCGAGTAGAAACGGAGAAGCCAATTTCGCTAGTTGTGCCTCTCCCAAACGAAAAACTAAAATGAAAGTTAGTCCGGTCCAGATGCCTTCTTTTTTGAAAAAAGAAACAAAAGTTTCTCCAAAGTCGGCCATTATTTCTCGCATGCTTTTGTCCCCCCGTTTCTGATCGCCTTTAGGGTAGGGCAGAATGAACAGGTGATAGAGTGAAAATGCTGCAAACAGCGCTGCAAAAATAAAGAACGTGATACTCCATGCCCACGACGTATTGCTGGCGATGGTTTCCATGTGGCCCGCCAGAATCACCAAGGGCCCTTGTCCGGCTAGCATGGCAAAACGGTAAAACGTATTTCGAATACCCACAAAAAATGCCTGGTCGTGTTTGGAAAGTCCCAACATGTAAAAGCCATCGGCAGCAATATCATGGGTGGCCGAGCTAAAAGCCATCAACCAAAGAAAGGCCAGGCTGTATTGCAAAAAATTGCTCATGGGCAGAGTAAACGCCACACCGGCAAGTGCTCCGCCAACGAGTATTTGCATGTTGATAATCCAGAATCGTTTGGTACGGAGGTTGTCCACAATCGGGCTCCAAATGGGTTTGATGACCCAAGGTAAATAAAGCCAACTGGTGTATAAAGCAATGTCGGTATTGGAAATGTCCAGCCGCTTGTACATGATTACCGAAACGGTCATTACAAAAACGTATGGTAAACCTTCAGCAAAATATAGAGAGGGAATCCAAGCCCAGGCATTGCGGGTTGTGGCTTTTTTCATATGATTACAATTGTTTATTTATAAGGTATCAGATGGAACTCGCACTTTAATCGCTACGTTTTGTGTTTTGACTAAACATGCTCGTTTCATTGTAAATTTAATTTTTATCGGTATTTGATGGAACTGGCATGAAGTGACTTTTACATGCTCGTTTCGTCTTTCAATAAATTTTCTTCAATTCTGATCCTTGAAAATAGTGTTTTAAAATGGATTGGTAGTTGTATCCTTTTTCTCCCATTACGGCAGCCCCAATTTGGCAAAGGCCAACACCATGCCCCCAGCCGGCTCCGTTGATCACAAATTGTTGCGGAATGCCATCTTGTTCACCCAAATGATCGACCACAAAAGCCGAACTGTACAAATGAGATTCGGACAGTGCCCGACGGATTTCCAGCTCCTTGCCAATAACTAACGTTTGCTTGCTGCCTGTAATCTTCAGTTTAATGATACGCGAAGAATGACCCCGGCGAACAGCTTCTAAACGGATGATCTTGCCAAAGTCAATACCGGTTTTTTTTTTGCAGAAGGGCTGAAAGGTCTTGTTGCAGATAGCTGATTTGCCAGCGATAGAAATCAACGGTTTTCTGATCGAAGTCGGGCAATACTTGCGAGAGTATTTGCTTGTTGTTCGTATTACAAAATGCCGATGGATTATCTCTGATCCAATCCTCTGCTTCTTCCTCTTGTCGCAGGTCAATGCAGGTTGTTGCTGCCTGTTCCGAATCCACAATTTTGGTCAGGTAACTGTGTCGCACGGGTTCCCAGACGTTTTCAAAATTCTCTGAAACTCCTCCACAGCACTTCGAAAAGCGGGCATCACAAATTTCACCATTAGCAACTAATACTTCACCCTTAGTGTCGTCGATGGCCTGACTGGCTTTTTCGCTGATTATTTTAGAAATTCCCTGGTAGCGTTGACAATGATCGTCGGAACATACGTCAAACAGCTGATGGTCTTCGCGGTCGTACCAACTAATAAGTTCGTTTTTATTTTGATGTGTTGAAGGAGGCTTGTATGAAGCAGCTTTTATCTTTTCGCTCTTTTCCATTTGAGCCAGCAACCAACTTCGCGAGATAACCGCATGTGCTTTGAGTAAGTTGGTCGAGCTGCTCGCACTCATTTCCGAAGAAATGACCGATCGAAGGTATTCTTCAAGTGGAACAACATTAACAGCCCTCACTTTATCGTTTTCAATCAGTAGTTTTAAGTTGCCGCGAAAGCGTTGGTTCTCTGTTTGTTCCCAATGGAAGTTAATGCCAATGGTAACCTGTTCGAGCAAAAAAGAATCATCAATATTGTTTGAGTGAAAGATGAATTCCTTACCGGAGAGTATTGGTTCATTTTTCGATTTTACAATGATCAGGTCGCCTTCAATGGTCGCTTGATAATAAGATTCGCATCGTTCATCATTCAACGTATAGTCGCCAGACAGTTCGAAGCTGATGGTTTCTTCGGCCATTATGCCGACTTGTAGGGTTGGTTGTACTGTCATAAGCGCACTCTTAATTTTTCTTTTAATTGCTTAAAATCTTCATCATTCATGCTCACCTGATTGTAGATATCCTTCAGGTCATCTTTGGTGAGTTTCTCAAAATCTTCTTTCCGGGGAAGAATAACAAGGCCGCCCATTTCTACCGATGCCGGACTGATCAACATCTGATCGACCCCTTCAGTAAAAAACTGTTTTGGTCGTTGTTGGTCTCTCGGGAAAAGAATAATCTCCCACCGATCTCCTTCAAAGTTAGCGAGTAGATTTAGCATTGGCTCACCTTCTTGCCCCCTTTCCTCCAGAGAATTAATGATAATTTTAAAATGATGAATCAGATCCTGTTCCGATCTTGAGCTTATATGGATCAACTTTCGAAGATACTCATTGCCAATCGCGGTAATTGTTGAATTTTGATCCTGAAAAAGAAGGGTTTCATGGGCTGCTGCAATTTCATTTATTTCGGTTTCAACCGGCATTTGATTCTTGGAGCAAGCCTGAAAATGAAAATGATCGGGAGCCGACGCACCGCATTTTGGGCCGTTATAGAAGAAGGTAAATTGTGGCAGTTTTCTACTTATTGTCAGAAGGTCGTGAAAATAGGGTTGAATCTCTTGTGGCAGATGTTCTTTTAACGGAATCGTTAAATGCTCGCTGAAAATAGGAAATGGATTAATTAAAATGGAATAGTTGGAATTGAACTCGATTCCGGCTTGTTCCTGTGGTTTATTCTTTTCGCAAAGAAAACATGGCCGCTCGCGGATCGATTTGGAATCGGTTTTTGCAGCGGATGAACGGATTCGTTCCGAGTTGAATTGAGCGATAATCTTAAAGTCTTCGAAGTCGAAGGTTTTCGTTTCGACGGACTTAAGCCCTTCATAGTTTTTGCGAGCCAACTCCCATCCTTTTTTTTGCTGTTGAATGAGTTTATTTACTTCATCGGGCAAATTGCAAGGTCTATTTTCGTCGCGCTCACTCAAGGTATCAGTGGTTTTCGTTGTTTCGTTTGATGCGCGCTTTTAACTCAAAAGTCCGCAAGCTGTCTTTGTATGCATTGTGCGTATTTTCTTTGGCAATATCCAGCGAAGCATCCGAGTTTTCTTCCCAACGTCGGCAGCGGTAAATCGGGTTGTAAATACGACCTATTTTATAGGTTCGGGAGATAGCCAGGCCTACCGCATAATCTTCGCCATAACTGGTGTTTGGAATGCGAATGTCTCGCAACACAGGAGTGTAAAAAGCACGCGGCGCTCCAAGTCCATTTATCCGCAGAGCATTGTTCGGTCCATTGTCAGCAGTCCATTCTTTGTGGTCAATCAGGCCGGGAGGAATTTCCTCCAACTGAAAGTTACACATTTGGTACGATCCAATGACCATGGCACATTGTTCCTCGTAAAATTTATCGACCACCTGTTGCAAAGTACTTTCGTCGTAATACAGATCATCACTATCTAATTGGACGGCAAATTTTCCACATGATGGGTGGAAAACTGCTTCGTTCCAGCAGCCTCCAATTCCTAAGCTATTTGATTCAGGAACTACAAGTATCAGACGTTCATCTTCATATTTGCTCAATAGCTCTGTTGTGCCGTCAGTCGAATGATTATCGACAACAATCAGGTTGAACGGGAATTCGGTTTTTTGTTTCAGCACCGAATCTACAGCATCCTGAATCGTTTTAATCCGGTTGCGAACAGGAATAACCACGGTGGCTTCAACCGGAAACTCGCCTTCAAAATGAACTGACTTGAACGGATGTTGCAGAAAACCTCCAATTGCTTTTAAATGCTCTGTACAGGCTTGCTCCATTTCGATTTGTTTTTCGCGGGCGTTGGCACTCACGTAGTCAAATTGTTTTTCGCCCGATTTACGGATGTCGGTTTCGGTCATGCTAACTAAAAATTCAGGTACACGGCAAATGTCGCCCATTCTCGAAGCTTGTAAACGCAAGGCGTAATATCCGGACTGTTTCCAATCGGGATGTTTTTCTTTCAAGAATGCTTTCAATACATCGTTGCGATATAGTTGAACGGGGCCAAAGTTAAAATCGTCGCGAAGGCTTCCTAATTTATAATCAATTACCGGATGATTTGACCGGACACCTCCTTTTACTTCGGCATAATCTGAATAGCACATACTGGAATTACAGGCGTTAGCAACTTGCAGTAATCGTTCGAGTGGGAACTGCCCAAAACCCAATTTTGTATTTTGAAGTGTCAGAAATGCATATTGGTTTGTTGTCGCTTCTGCAATCTTATTGATGCAGTCGGTCGAATGAATGTGGTCGGCAAGTATTAGTTCGGCTCCTGTCAGGTTTTGCTTTTCATTGCTAATCACAAAAATACATTGAACCTGTTTCGATTTACGAAGTCGATTGATTACATCTTGTGTTTCTGAGTGGCTTGTAAAAGCAATAAAACAATCAATTTGCTGAGTCATGAATTACAATTTAATAATAACAGGATTCGAGATTTTACTTTCATTGTTCAGCCTATCGAGCGCAGAAACCCTAAATTCATATTCCACCCTATTGTCTTTCTTTGTGAGATGAATCTTGTTCTCCGGAGTTATTTTGAAAATAAATCGTGGGTCATTGGGGTTAAATTGTTGTCCAACTTTATTCCTGTATATAATGTATCGGTTGGTCTTATCCAACTCAATTTCTGATTTATCCTTTTTCCATTTCAGTATTTTTCCCCATCCTTTCTTTACTTTTCGTGGTTCCGTCGGTGCCTGGTTGTCAATCCAAGGCATTTCGGGAATTAGCGCCGGATAGTTATAGAGCTGATTTTCCAAAGTATCTTGAAATCCAATAAGGTCGCGATAAAAATGGCGGGCACTAAAAAAAGCACTTCCCTCGATCTCGGGTATCTCGCGAGTGAGTCTGACCTGTTTGGGTAGTTGGTCGGCTTGTTGCCACTGAATGATTGATGATGCTGGATTTATCTTATAAAGGGCATGTCCAACATACAGCGCTCGTTCATAGGCATGCAGTTTCCACCAGTGGCAGAGTGTTTCAAAGTCGGCTGCCGGATGTCCAATGTACCAATAAATTTGAGGAATCAAGTAATCAATCCAGCCATTCTTCATCCACTTGACGACGTCGGCATACAGGTGGTCGTAATTGGTATTGCCAGCTGATGTTTTTGAGCCTAGTGGATCGTTTGTAATGTTACGCCAGACGCCAAACGGGCTAATTCCAAATTTCACCCATGGCTTGATTGATTTTACAGCATTGCTCAATTTTTCAATCGTTAGGTCAACATTATTTCTCCGCCAGTCTTCAAGTTGATTTTCGGCAAAATTTCCACAATGCTTTTTAAAAGAAGTGCTATCGGGAAAGGCTTCACCAATAATCGGGTAGGGGTAGAAATAGTCGTCAAAGTGGATGGCATCAATGTCATATCGGCGTACAATATCAACGACGACGTCCGTGATAAATTGCCGGGCTTCTGGCATGCCGGCGTCAAAGTACAGGGAATTACCGTATTTGAGTACCCAGTCCTTATGTTGAAACGCAATGTGATTTGACGCCAAGGGGTCATCGTATTTCAGAGCGACTCTGAACGGATTTATCCAGGCATGGAACTCCATATTTCTAAGGTGACATTGTTCGATCCAAAACTGCAGCGGATCATAACCAGGATCTTCCCCAGGCTTGCCTGACAGGTATCTGGACCAAGGTTCAAGATCTGAAGGATAGAAGCTATCCGACGAAGGACGAATTTGTAAAATAATGGCATTCATCCCCGTTTTTTGAAGAAGGTTAAGTATTGCAATCGCTTCGTATTGTTGCCGCGCTGCACTTAGCCCTGCCTTTGAAGGCCAGTCAATATTATTTACCGTTGCGACCCAGGCTCCCCTAAATTCTCGCTTGGGTACTACCTGTGAGAAACCTGTTAGAAAAAGGAATAGAAATAGGATAGATAGCTTTATGCGCATAAATCAATCATTAAAACGATTTTCAAATCTAAAAATAGGTCTATTCTGCCAAATATAGTACCAAATGAGTAATAAATATTTACGTATTTACAGGTATTCTTGTCGTGTTTGTATAGCGTGTTGTTCTAGAGGGTTTTAGTGTTGGGATAGGCTGTTGTTATGCTATCTATTTGTCGCTGTTTCTCACTTGATGTTGATGTGCTTAGTCCGTTTTGCCCAACGCTCCCGAGCTAGTTCTTGCATGTCGGTTTGAATGTCTCTTTCATCAGTGATTTCAAGCCCCAAGATCGTTTCAATAATATCTTCCATCGTTACCAATCCTTCTGTCCCTCCATATTCATTTATAATCAGGGCAATATGCTCTTTTTTGAAAAGTAGTTTTTCGAAAAGTACCGGAACTGTAATATTTTCATAGCTCACAATAATATCCCTTTTCAGGTTCTTAATCTGATTGTTATTTTCCCCGGCAGCCAGCTTTTCCATCACATCTTGTTTTAATACATAACCGGATATTTTATCAATACTCTCCTGAAAAATAGGAATGCGTGAAAACTGGAAAAAATTTTCCTGTCCAAAAAATTCAGCTAGTGTCATGGTTTCAACTGCTGTGAGCATGACTGTTCGGGGAGTCATGATGTCTTTCACTTTAATGTCCCGGAGCCTGATCAGGTTAATGATTATTTTGCTTTCAGTTTCTTTAAAAATACCTTCATCCAGCCCCAGAGATGCCAGCATGGCCACTTCTTCCCGACTAACGGATTGTTTTTTATTCTCTTTCGAAATTATTTTGCTTATAAATTCGGTAAGTAACACTAACGGATAGGTGATAACGATAAGCACCTGGATAATTCTGGCTGACGGCAAAGAAAGCTGTCTCCAGAATTGTGCGCCAATGGTTTTTGGGATGATCTCGGAAAACACAAGGATTAGTATCGTGAGTGCGGCTGAAATGATTCCAAAATAAACCTCACCAAACAATTTAGTGGCTTCCGATCCAACACCTGCCGCACCAATAGTATGAGCTACGGTATTTAAAGTAAGTATGGCTGCAAGAGGACGGTCGATCTGGTTCTTCAGTTTTTTCAAAACTTTCGCAGGCCGACTGCCACTTTCTTCTTTTAAATAAATAAAAGACATGTTGACCGAAAGAAGCACCGACTCAAGAATGGAACATAAAAATGAAATTCCCAGTGCCAATACCAGATAAAAGATGAGCATACCCATAGATGTGATTTGTTTTTTTGAAAAGATAAGAATTGTATCGGACAATCCAACATGATCAAAAGAGAAGATCTCTTTTAATAAGGCCGAGGTAAACTTTTGGAGTCTTTTCCAATCAAATAATTCCATGAGACTTTGCCTCAAGGATAGTCAGCTTTAATAATTTTCTTTTTTTTGTCCAGACATCACCAGTTTGGATTTAAAAAGAAGCAGAATCTAGTCGGAGCACTCATTCTCAAAAATTGCCATTTCCCACATAAATGTAGGTTAAGCCTATATTAACACCCTCCTAACTCCCTAAAGTTAGGGCTTTATGCTTTTCAACATGAAATGTAGTTCAGATAGGGGCTTCTTACAAAAATGTAGGAAATCCGGAAAGTGTAAAAAGCCTTACCAAAAAAGTGTTCCAGATTTAAGATTCATAAAATCAGACATATAGATTTTATTTATGGTATTGTTGGATTGCTCTATTGGGGTTTTGGCATCCTTCTCGTTAAGGGGGAGAGCAAAGAGAAAAAATATAAACCCTCTAAAATTTAAAAAGATGAGAAAGATAGCAATTTACGGAAAAGGTGGTATTGGTAAATCTACCACAACTCAAAACACAGTAGCCGGATTAGTAAAAATGGGTAAAAATATAATCGTTGTAGGATGTGATCCTAAAGCTGATTCAACCCGTCTGTTATTAGGTGGACTAGCTCAGAAAACAGTTTTGGATACACTTCGTGAAGAAGGTGAAGATGTTGAAATTGATGATGTAATAAAAAGAGGTTACGGCGATGTTCGTTGTGTTGAATCAGGTGGTCCTGAGCCAGGTGTAGGATGTGCCGGTCGTGGTATTATTACCTCGATTAACCTGTTGGAACAATTAGGTGCATGGGATGAAAAATACGAAACTGACTATACGTTTTATGATGTACTTGGTGACGTTGTATGTGGTGGTTTCGCGATGCCTATTCGTGATGGTAAAGCTGAAGAAATCTACATTGTAGTTTCTGGTGAGATGATGGCGATGTACGCTGCAAATAACATCTGTAAAGGTATCAAGAAATATGCTCAAGCAGGTACTGTGCGTTTAGGAGGATTGATTTGTAACTCTCGTAAAGTAGACAATGAGCGTGAGATGATTGAAGAGCTTGCTCGTCAGTTAGGAACTCAAATGATTCACTTTGTACCTCGTGATAATATGGTTCAACAAGCCGAAATTAACCGTAAAACAGTAATCGAATTCGCTCCTGATCATCCACAGGCCGCTGAGTATGCCGCATTGGCTGCTGCAATCGATGCTAACGAAATGTTCGTTGTCCCTGAACCATTAGAAATGGAAGTACTGGAGAAACTGTTGATCGATTTCGGTATCGCCAACTAGTTCATCACCCCACCCCTTCATTTAGTCAACTAACAAAAAAATAGGAGAACACAGATATGTTAATGATCAGAGCAATTATCCGCCCCGAAAAATCAAGTAAAGTATTGACAGCGCTTTTTGAAGCTGGTTACCCTGCAGTAACAAAAATTCCGGTCGTCGGTCGCGGAAAACAACGCGGTATCAAGATTGGTGATGTTACTTATGATGAGCTGCCAAAGGAAATGTTGATCGTTGTTGTAAACGACGAAGACAAAGACTTTGCCCTTAAAGCCATTATGGACGCTGCAATTACAACTCCAAAAGGAGCTTTTGGTGACGGAAAAATCTTTGTGACCCCTGTAGACGAAGCTTATACTATTAGTCGCGGATCGAAAGAGTTATAAACACTAAAAATTCAGGACTATGAAAATGATATTAGCGATTATACGCATAGATAAAATGAACGCTACAAAGAGGGCCTTAACTGAAGCAGGAATTTCATCAATGACTGCAACAGGAAAAGTCTTCGGACGTGGGAAAGGACTCTGGGATGCTAAAGTTTTGGAAGGTGTTAAAAACGACCAACCTGAAGCATTGGAACTTCTTGGGAAAGAACCAAGACTCAGACCTCAGCGTGTGTTAAACATTGCTGTTTCTGATGAAAACGTTCAAACTACAATTGATACCATCATCGAAGTGAATCAGACTTCAAATCCGGGCGATGGAAAAATCTTTGTATTGCCTCTGGGTGATGCCATGCGAGTCCGAACCGGTGAGACCGGTACAACAATACTTTGATAAAATTGAAAAGTTATGGCTAGAAAAATAGATTATACAAACGGATTACCAGATCCTTCAGAACTCAAAGAAGAGATTCTGAAAAAATATCCCCGAAAAGTCGCTAAAAAGCGTGCCAAGTCAATGGTTATAAATGAACCGGAGGCGGGAAGTAAGGAAATCCTTGCTAATGTAAGAACGGTTCCCGGTATCATAACACAACGTGGTTGTACCTATGCCGGATGTAAAGGGGTAGTTCTAGGGCCCACACGTGACATCATTAACTTGGTGCACGGCCCAATCGGATGTAGTTTTTACGCTTGGTTAACACGTCGGAACCAAACACGTGTTCCTGAGGGTGGTGATAACTTCATTAACTACTGTTTCTCAACTGACATGCAAGATGAAAACATTGTTTTCGGAGGAGAAGTAAAATTGAAAGAAGCAGTTCGCGAAGCGTTCGAAATGTTCAAGCCTAAAGCAATCGGTATTTTCTCAACTTGTCCGGTTGGTTTGATTGGTGACGACGTTCACGCTGTTTCGCGCGAAATGAAAGCAGAACTAGGCATCAATATTTTCGGATTCAGTTGCGAAGGTTACCGCGGTGTATCTCAGTCTGCAGGTCACCACATCGCCAACAACGGAGTATTCAAAAACGTAGTTGGATTGAACGACCGCGAACGTTCAGGTAAGTTTCAGGTGAACTTATTGGGTGAGTACAACATTGGTGGTGATGCTTTTGAAATTGAAGCATTATTCGAAGAAGCCGGAATCGAACTGTTGTCTACCTTCTCTGGTAACTCAACCATCGAAAGTATGGAATATGCACACACGGCCGATTTGAACATGGTCATGTGTCACCGCTCAATCAACTACATCGCTGAGATGATGGAAGAAAAATACGGTATTCCTTGGATTAAAGTAAGCTTTGTTGGCGCTGAGTCAACGGTGAAATCAATGAAGAAAATTGCCGAGTATTTTGGCGACGCTGAATTGACCACCAAAGTTGATGAGATTTGCGCACGCGAAATTGCTAAAGTTGAAGCTGTTCGTCAAGAGGTAAAACCATCAGTTGAAGGCAAATTAGCAATGATGTTTGTTGGTGGATCTCGTGCTCACCATTATCAAGATCTTTTCAAAGAACTTGGAATCAACGTTGTTTCTGCCGGATATGAGTTCGCTCACCGTGATGACTACGAAGGACGTGAGGTAATTCCAAACATCAAGATTGATGCTGACACCCGTAACATTGAGGAAATTACAGTTACGAAAGATGAAGAACTGTTCCGCGACGATTTAGCTACTAAAAAAGCAGAGCTTGAAAAATCCGGATACAAATTCAGCGATTACGTTGGTATGATGCCTGAGATGAGCAAAAATGCACTCGTTATCGATGATGTAAACCACTGGGAAACGGAGAAGCTGATTGAATTCTACAAGCCAGATGTATTTTGTGCTGGTATTAAAGAGAAATACGTTGTTCAAAAATATGGCGTCCCTCTAAAACAGTTGCACTCTTATGATTACGGTGGTCCTTACACGGCCTTTGATGGTGCAATTAACTTCTACAAAGAAATGCAACGTATGTTGGCTACAAACATTTGGAAATTGGTAGATACACCATGGAAAAATGAGCCTGAAATCGTTGGAAGTATGACTATTGACGCATAAAAATCAGGAGGAATTATCATGTTACTAAAACATACAACAGATCAAGTAAAAGAGCGAAAAGCCCTAACCGTTAACCCGGCAAAAACTTGCCAACCGGTCGGAGCAATGTACGCCGCACTGGGAGTGCACGGATGTTTACCACATAGTCATGGTTCGCAAGGATGCTGTTCTTATCACAGAAGTGCATTAACCCGTCACTACAAAGAGCCGGTAATGGCTGCAACAAGTTCATTTACCGAGGGTGCTTCAGTGTTTGGAGGACAAGCCAACTTGCTGACAGCGGTTGACAATATCTTCGGAATTTACGAACCTGAAATCATCGCTGTTCACTCAACCTGTTTGTCTGAAACAATTGGTGATGACCTTGGGCAAATCGTCGCTAAAGCTAAAGATGATGGTCGAATTCCGGAAGGAAGACACGTAATTCAGGCTTCAACACCTTCTTACGTTGGGTCTCACGTTACTGGTTATGCCAACATGTTGGAAGCATTTGCAAAATATTTCGCAGAAAAAACGGACGACAAAATTAAGCAAATAAACTTGTTGTCTGGTTGGGTAGAACCTTCTGACATGCGCGAGTTGAAAAGAATCACAGAATTAATGAAAGTTAAATCTGTACTTCTTCCGGATACCTCGGATGTTTTGGATACTCCAATGGTCGGAAAATACGAAATGTACCCTAAAGGTGGTACGACTATTCCTGAAATGGTTAGCATGGGTGATAGCATGAAAACTGTTGGGCTAGGAGCTTGGGGAACTGAAAAGGCTGCCAAAATGTTGGACAACAAGTGCAAAGTTTCCTATGATATCACCGACCTTCCAATTGGATTGAAAGCAACTGACCGTTTTATTCAGGCTTTAGCAACTGCCGGTAAAGTTTCAATTCCTGAAACCATTGCCGATGAGCGCGGACGTTTGGTTGACGCTATCACAGATATGCACCAGTACTTATACGGAAAACGTGTAGCTGTTTTTGGTGACCCTGATAACATCATTCCATTAGTAGAATTCTTGTTGGATATGGACATGAAACCAGTTTACATCGTTTCAGGAACTCCAGGAAAAGCTTTCGCAAGGAGAATGGAAGAGATATTTGCAGGACGTTGCCCGGAAGCCAAATACAAAAACGGCCCTCAAGCTGATATGCTGTTGATGCACCAGTGGATTAAACAAGAGGCCGTTGACCTGATTGTTGGTAACACCTATGGAAAATACATCGCTCGTGATGAAAATATACCATTCGTTCGCATGGGATTCCCAATCATCGACCGTATCGGCCACAGTTATTTCCCAACGGTAGGTTATCTGGGAGGTTTGCGTATCGTCGAAAAAATCCTGAGTGGCATCATGGATAAAATCGATGCAACAGCTATCGAGGAATCATTCGAACTTGTCATGTAATCTTTACATCTATCTCTATGTATAAAACATCCTTCTCTTCAGCCAAAATGGAAGGATCTTCAGGGAGACATCCCTCTAAACATGTTCTTCATAATGTCAAATAAGAAAGGGGGCTACCCGCAGCCCCCTTTTCTTCTAAAGATTAAGCGTATGAATACATTTATAAAAGACAGGCAAACACAAATTCTCACGAAAGGAGATGGCGATGCAAAAATCGCTTGTGGTAAAGCCAGTGTGGCCGGATCGGTCAGTCAGCGGGCATGTGTATTCTGCGGATCACGTGTTGTGTTGTACCCCATTGCCGATGCCTTGCATTTAATTCATGGCCCGGTTGGTTGTGCTGCTTACACTTGGGATATTCGTGGTTCTCTTTCTTCCGGACCACAACTTCACCGGTTGAGTTTTACCACGGATTTAAAAGAAAAAGAAGTTGTTTTTGGTGGCGAAGAACGACTGTACAACGCTTTGGCTAGTTTGATTGATATGTACAAACCCAAAGGCGCTTTTGTTTATGGAACCTGTATAGTTGGAGTAATTGGCGACGATGTTGAAGCTGTGTGTAGGCGGGTTACACGCGAAAAAGGCATCGATGTTATTCCAGTAATGGCAGCAGGTTTCGCAGGAAGTAAAAAAGATGGCTACAAAGTGGCTTGCGATGCATTGGCAAAACTAATGGGTACCGACACGACCTATAAAGCACCGGAACACAGTATTAACATTCTTGGAGATTTTAACTTGGCTGGGGAACTCTGGATGTTATCAGAATACTACAAAAAAATGGGTGTGAACATGGTTGCCTGTATGACAGGTGACGGACGGATAGATGATGTTCGCAAAGCGCACACGGCCCAGTTAAACGTTGTGCAATGTTCAGGATCGATGATTGGCCTGGCAAAAGGAATGAAAGAAAAATACGGTATTCCGTTTATGAAAGTTTCCTATTTCGGAATTGAAGATATGTCGGACGCACTTTACGAAGTCGCCAAATTCTTCAAATCAGACGAAATGATGGAAAAAGCCCGGAAGCTGGTAAAAGAAGAACTAAGCAAATTGCTGCCTGCCTTACAAAAGTATCGTCAGGATCTGGAGGGCAAGAAAGCAGCCATTTATGTTGGCGGTGCTTTTAAAGCTATTTCTCTGGTAAAAGCACTTCGCTTAATCGGAATGAAAGCCGTTGTGGTTGGCTCACAAACAGGTAATCAGGACGACTATGATTTATTGAAAGACTTGTGTGATGAAGGAACAATCATCGTTGATGATTCCAATCCAAATGAACTCTCAGAGTTCGTGAAACAAACCGGGGCCGATTTATTTATCGGTGGAGTGAAAGAAAGACCAATCGCGTACAAATTAGGATTAGGTTTCTGCGATCACAATCATGAACGTAAAGAAGCTCTCGCGGGATACGATGGCATGCTGAATTTTGCAAAGGAAGTACACGCTTCGGTTTGCAGTCCGGTTTGGCAATTCATGAAGTAGAAAGGTGGAAAAGGGAAAACGAAGGCTGGTGAAACGGAACTCGTAACCCGAAACTCAAAGAAATTGAAGAATATGTTTGAAAATGCACCCAAATTAAAATCGACAAAAGAATTCACAGCCACGCGGAATGCTTGTAAGCTCTGTGCTCCACTAGGTGCCAGCATAGCTTTTAAGGGAATTCGCGGATGTGTCCCCATTATTCATGGTGGACAGGGCTGCGCGACCTACATTCGTCGTTACCTGATTAGCCACTACAAAGAACCGGTTGATATTGCTTCGTCAAACTTCTCAGAAGAAGCGACCGTATTTGGTGGCGGTGCCAATTGCTATACAGCTCTTAATAATGTAATTGGACAATACAATCCTGAAGTGGTTGCCATGTGTACCACTTGTCTATCAGAAACGATTGGCGACGATGTTAATTTATACATGCACAATTATAAAGAAGATAATAAGCATGAGAATTTACCTCACATCGTAACAGCATCTACCCCTAGCTACCAGGGATCGCACATGGACGGATTTCATGAAGCGGTTGCTTCGGCGGTGAGAACTTTCGCCAAAGCAGGTGCGAAAGGCGAGCATGTGAACCTGTTCCCTGGTTTTGTTTCTACCGAAGACTTACGTCAGTTAAAATATATTTTGAGTGATTTTGGTCTTGATTATGTGATGGTTCCCGATTATTCGGATACGCTTGACAACCCAATTTGGAAATCGTACAAGCGAATCCCAGAAGGCGGCACATCAATTAGCGAAATTGAAACCTGCGGTTCAGCAGCTGCTTCCATTGAGTTTGGCACTGTTATCAATCAAGGATCACTCTCGGGTCGGGTGAGAAGTAAGAGCTTATCATCGACTGCAGCCTCATACCTCCAAAAGGAATTTGGGGTTGAAAATTACCAAATGCCGATGCCGATAGGAGTGAAGTTGAGCGACGCATTTTTCGAAGCTCTTGAGAAAATTTCAGGAAAAGAAATGCCTACCCGCTACATGCGTGAGCGTGGCCGTTTGATTGATTCCTACGCTGATGGACACAAATACATTTTCGGAAAGAAAGCGGTGGTTTATGGCGAAGAAGATTTTGTAATTGCCATGACTACTTTCCTTGATGAAATTGGAATTGACGTCGTTCTTGCTGCTACCGGCGGCGAAAGTGGGAAGCTTGAATCAGAAATTCGTAAATATTGCCCCGAGCGGGGAGAGAAGATTTTGGCTAAAAACCATTTCGACTACGAAAATATTCATGAGTGGTGTCAGGAAAACAAGCCAGACCTTTTCGTGGGAAACAGCAAGGCGTATTACATCGCCCGCGAATTGCAGGTTCCAATTATCCGCAGTGGATTTCCAATCCACGACCGAATCGGTGGTCAGCGCATTAAGCATGTTGGCTATTCGGGCACTCAGGAACTGTTCGACAAAGTTGTAAACGCATTAATAGAGTATAAACAAGACCATTCTTCGGTCGGCTATAAGTATATGTAGAACTGGGAGCGACAGTGATCGGATGACTTGAAGTCATCCGATCACTAAAAGACCCACAAAAACCAGAACGCTATGATAGATATTGAAAAACATCCATGTTTTAGCAAAGAAGCGAAAGGAAAATATGCACGGGTTCATTTACCTGTAGCTCCCAAATGTAACATTCAATGTAATTATTGCAAGAGGGATAATGATTGTGTAAACGAGAGCCGTCCGGGAGTAACCAGTAAAATTTTGTCACCCGAGCAAGCATTAACTTACCTGATTAAGTTGAAGGAGAAAATGCCTCATCTTTCAGTTGTAGGAATTGCAGGTCCCGGCGACCCATTCGCAAATCCGGTTGAAACCATGACTACTTTGCGCTTGATCCGCAAGGAGTTTCCGGAAATGATCTTGTGTCTGTCGTCAAACGGATTGAATGTAGCTCCTTATGTTGATGAACTGGCCGAACTAAAAGTAAGCCACGTTACCATTACCATGAACGCGTTAGACGCCGAAGTTACCAAAGATATTTATAGCTGGGTGAGATTAGATAAGCGTGGATATGTTGGAAAAGAAGCAGCAAAAATGTTGCTGGCAAAACAACTGGAAGCGATAAAAATGCTGAAAATGTATGGTATTACTGTTAAGATCAATACCATCGTTGTGCCAGGAATCAATGATCACTTGGTTGGCGATATCGCTAAATCGGCGAAAGAGCTGGGAGCAGATCTGATGAATGCAATTCCTCTTTATCCGGTTGCTGATACACCATTCGAAGATTTGGAAGAGCCATCAGCGATTACCATGCGTGAAGTTCGTGCTAAAATAGCACAGCACATAAAACCAATGACTCACTGTGCTCGCTGTCGTGCTGATGCTGTTGGTTTACTCGGGCAAGATGATCCGGAAGCAAAGAAACTGCTGAGTGATGTAGCAAAAATGTCGGTAGAAGTTGATGAGACTCGCAAATATGTCGCTGTTGCCAGTAATGAAGGAATGTTGGTCAACCAACACTTAGGCGAAGCCGACTCATTATATATATATAAAGAAACACCTTCGGGTTACCGTTTAGTTGAAGAGCGTCGTACGCCACCATCCGGAACCGGAAATAATCGATGGGAAGCGCTGGGTAAAAGTATTGACGATTGCCGTGCCTTGTTAGTGGGAGGAATTGGACCTTCTCCATCATCGATCATTGGCCGCTCGGGAATTCAAATTATAGAAATGACTGGGCTGATTGATGATGGGTTGGATGCTATCTACAAAGGCAAAAGCTTGAAGACGGTTAAAAAGGCTGATGTTTTCCGCTGTGGTGCCGAGTGTTCCGGCAGTGGCACTGGTTGCGGATGAACCGTTTCTGAAAAGACATAGTCATCCCGAATTTATTTCGGGATCTCCATCTAATAAGGAAAGATACGTTTATCAAACAGATCCTGAAACAAAATCAGGGCAACAACAAATAAATCAACCTTTAAATATTTTCAACAATGAAACGAGCATATTTAGTCAATACACAAAAGGTAATGATTAAAGTGCGAGTTCCATATGATACTTTATAAATAAACAATTTTAATCGTATGAAAAAACCTGAATATCACATTTTAGTTTGCAATTCGTACCGGGTGGCAGGCGACGCTAAAGGGTTTTGTAACAAAACCGGCGCTTCTGATTTTATTCCATACATCATGGAAGAATGCAATGACCGTGGCATCGATGTCGCTGTTACATCAACTGCATGCTTAAATGTTTGCTCGCAAGGACCAGTTATGGTGGTTCAACCATTAAACTTATGGTACGGTGGAATCACAGAAGAGCGTATCGACGAAATTCTGGATGCGCTGGAAGAAGGTGAATCAGTAGAGGAATATTTGATTGCAGATTAAATGACCGCTAGATCACTCCATATAATTGACACAACCCTTCGGGACGGCGAACAAGCCCCCGGAGTGGTTTTCAGTTTTGATGAAAAACTGAAGATTGCCGCTTTGCTTGACGAAGCCGGGGTGAAAGAATTGGAGGTTGGCACTCCTATTATGGGGGAGAACGAGCAAAGGGTTATTCGCGAAATTGTAAACGCGGGTTTTCGGTTTCAATCGACTTGTTGGGGGCGTGCAACCGAAGAAGATATGGTAGCAGCCGAAAAAACAGGTGCCGGACGGATGAATATTTCATTTCCGGTTTCTGACATTCAGCAGGTATCTATTGATAAAAACCGGAAGTGGGTGATGGATCGCATCAAACCGATGGTGGCTTTTGCTCGTGAACGTTTCGATTTTGTGGCTGTTGGCGCACAGGATGCCAGTCGTGCAAATCGGGCGTTTTTGCACCAATTTATTACCGCATGTTTAACCGAAGGAGTTAATCGCATTCGAATTGCTGACACGGTTGGTACGTTGAACCCAATGTGTACAATGGACTTGTTTAGCTGGTTAGTTCAGGAATTTCCTGGTGTCGAGTTCGAATTTCATGGACACAATGATTTAGGAATGGCCACTGCCAATACGGTTTCAGCTGCTCTTGCAGGATGTGCTTCAGCAAGTTTAACTGTAAACGGACTGGGAGAACGTGCAGGAAATGCGTGCTTAGAAGAAGTTGCTGCCGCCATGAAAGTTTCAGCGCAGTCTGATTGTGGTATTCAGCTCGACAAATTGCAGGAATTGTGCAAAACGGTTTCGGAATTGTCGCTTCGTAAATTGCCCGAATCGAAGCCTATTGTTGGCGAAATGATTTGCCGTCACGAATCGGGTATTCATTGTCGCAGTTTGGTTCGAAACGAATTGAGCTACCAGGCCTTCAATCCAGCTGATTTTGGTCGCGAAACCGAATTGGTTTTTGGGAAGCATTCCGGCAGTGGTGGATTAAATCACTATCTACGGTCAAAAGGAATTCTGACTTCGAAGGAGCAGTTGCAAGATATCATGTTTCGGATGAAGGAAATTGCTCACAAAGCCAAAAAAGCGTTAAACTACGAAGATGCGTTGATGCTTTTAAATTCTTATTCGACAAACGAACAGAAATGAAAAAGAATTTAATTGACGGTGCCGTTTGGTTCGATATGAACGACGAGGGAGTAAAATGCCACTTGTGGATGCGAATTCTTTGTTCAATCAACGAAACCGGTTCAATATCGGGTACAGCCCAACAAATGAGAACTTCGTACTCTAAAATATACAACGAAATTGTAAAGCTAAACTGTGCAGCCAAACAGAAGTTAGTCGTTTCGGCCCGTGGTGGTGTTGGTGGTGGATTTGCCGAACTGACTATTGAAGGACATCAAATTGTGAAAGTATACAACGAAGCTCAAAAGCAGTTTGATCAGTTTATTAAGGAGATGAATAAGAATTTGGAGCCTTTTTTTTAGATGTCGTTATTGGAAAATAAATAACGAAGAATCAATTTAAAAATGCAATTAAAATTTAGGATTATGGAAGGTTGGAATAGTTATTACGAAGAGGCAGCAGCTTACTATAAAACAGTAGTAGGGGCACGAAAAAAAGATCGCCCGTTTGGGAACCTGGTTTATTACAATATGATCGGTCTTTCGTTGGAAGGTTTTTTAACAGCAGTCATTGCTAAAGATGACGATCTGCCTGAACACTCAAGTATTTCGAGCATGTTGCGCATGATAGAAAAGAAGTATGAGGTGCCGGAAGCTTTTACTGATGAAAGTCGGTTTTTTAATCGGTTCATGAATTTTTGCTCGTTGGAAATGCTTGAAATGCTGGAACCTACAGACGAAGAAATTGATCGGATGGTTAAATTCGTTGCAGATTTGAAAGATTGGATTGATAGAACGATAGATGTTTTAGAAGAATCCTGTTAATTTTAGTGCGATGAAAAGAATCCTTTACGCTATGTTAAGTCTATTTCTTCTTGTCTCTTGCAGTGGGTCAAAAAGAGTTAATGAGAAAGAAATTAAGGTGTTTGCTGCTGCCAGCTTAACTGATGTTATTACAAAGCTTGCTCAAAAATTTGAGCAGGAGTATAATGTAACAGTGAAGTTGAATTTAGCTGCATCGGGCACCTTAGCTCGCCAGATTGACCAAGGAGCTGAGGCTGATGTGTACCTTTCGGCGAATAAAAACTGGATGGATTTTCTGGTGGAAAAACAAAAGACGAAGGAAACAGCTGTTTTTGCAAAAAACGATTTGGTTTTGATTTCGCCACTGAACAAGGACTTTCAATTTAAAAAGGTGGACTCATTATTGACGAATTCTGAATGCAAAATTGCGATCGGAGATCCGGGCTTTGTGCCGGCAGGCAAATATGCCATGCAGGTTTTCGATTATTACCAGCTCAACTTGGAGGATCGGTATATGCAAAGTCAGAATGTCCGTTCTGCTTTAATGATGGTTGAATTAGGAGAAGCTGATTTTGGGGTGGTCTATAAAACTGATGCTCTGCAATCGAAAAAGGTGAACGTGATTTATATTTTTCCAGAGGAAACACATAAGCCAGTAGAATACTTTCGAGCACTAATTTCGGATAAAAATTTGGCGAAGCAATTTTACGATTATCTTTATTCTGCAGAAACAGATAATGTGTTAACCAATTATTCATTTATTATCGATTGACCGAATTATTATCCATAGGATTAACAAACGCAGAGTGGTCAGCTTTGTCAATTTCAGTCAGGGTGTCCTTACTCTGCGCTTTTTTTTCATTGCCTTTTGCCGTTGTTTTTGGATGGATTCTGGCTCGAAAAGATTTTAAGTTAAAGGCTTTTGTTGAAGCTTTTTTGCATGTTCCCATGGTAATGCCACCGGTTACCACTGGTTATGTGTTGCTCTTGGTATTTGGTGCTCATGGTTTTTTTGGTGAATTTTTAAACGAGTATTTCGGAATAAAAATAGCTTTTAGTTTCACCGCGGCTGTTGTTGCTTCTATTATTGTGTCGTTCCCACTAGCTGTCCGGGCTGTTAAACAGGCCGTCGAAATGGTGGATAAGCGTTTGGAGGATGCCGCCGAAATTTTAGGAGCAGGACGCATAAAAGTATTTTTCACGATTACAATTCCATTGGCTTTTCCAGGTATATTGAGTGGTTTTTTGCTGAGCTTTACCCGTAGTCTGGGAGAATTTGGTGCAACCATTACGTTTGCAGGAAATATTTTTGGAGAAACACGAACAATACCTTTGGCTTTATTCTCGGCCATGCAAACTCCCGGAAAGGAAGGTGAAGCATTTCGCCTGATGCTTATTTCTATTGTGATCTCATTTATTGCCATGCTGGCTTCGGAGTTGGTTAATCGTCGTTATCAAAAATCAGTCAAAGTATGAGCAGACCTGTTTATGTCGACATAAAATACAGGCGCGGAAACTTTCTGCTACAGATGAAAGATTTTATTCCTGATGGGATCGTTGGCATATTTGGTCCATCTGGGTCTGGCAAATCTTCGCTGTTAAAAATACTGGCTGGTATTGAATTTCCAGACGACGGGCAGATTATTATTCGTGGCCATGAGTTTTATAACCGTTCCTGCAAAATAAAAGTCCCTGCCCGAAAACGTAAAGTCGGGCTGGTCTTTCAGGAAGGACGACTATTCCCACATATGACCGTTCGAAAGAACTTATTGTATGGTCACGATTCCGACTCGTCCATTAGTTTGAAAGAAGTGGTTGACCTCCTGGAGATCGATCATCTATTAGATAAAAAGCCAGATCAGTGTTCTGGTGGCGAAAAACAGCGCATCGCTATTGGACGGATGCTGTTAAATTCACCAGAGGTTTTAATGTTGGATGAACCTTTTTCGGCGCTCGACCAGCGACTGAGACGTAATATAATACCATACCTGATAGAAATACACGAAAAATACCGGTTACCCATCTGGGTGGTTAGTCACGATATTGCGGACCTGTTAATGCTCACCAGCCAATTAATGATTATTAGTAATGGACGAATCCTGGGGAGTGGAAACTATTATGACTTGCTTTTTGATTCCGTCGTCGGTCCAATTCTTCAACAGCAAGAAGAAATAAACTCGGTTCGATTGAAAGCACAAAGTATAGATGTTGTCAATGGAATGACAGCCTTTTATTATTATTCCGATTACTCTTCCAATTATTTAATGGTGGATGTTGAGGAGCAATTAGTCCCCGATGACCAATTAATAGTAAGTATTGCTCCACAAAATATTAGCCTTTCGCTTGAGCAGGTCGATGCTATATCGACAAGAAATCAGCTGAAGGGAATAATAACTTCAATTAAAAGAGTTGGTCGAAAGGTGTTTTGTATGGTTGATATTGGGTTTCCATTATTGGTTGAAATCACTAGCTCTTCTATGGAACGAATGAATTTAAAAGAAGGCAAGCAAGTGTTTTGTCTTATCAAGTCGAGTAGTATAAAAATATTAAGCATTGGTAAGTGATTGTTTGATAGAGCGTCTGAGGTTTTATCTTCAAAAAGGGGTAAAAATAAATTACAAAAGGTATTGTTAGACCGGAAAAGGTGTCTATATTTGCAGCCGCTTTGAGAGACATGCTGGTTATTT